>CAZQTJ010000079.1:0-8008 GCA_964596035.1 uncultured Cocleimonas sp.
GCTGGGATAAAAAAGCAAGTTAGAATCGGGAAGTTATTTCATGCTCGTTCCTTATTAACATCAGCAATAATAATTGAACCATTTAATCAGTCCGATATTTTTAATCGCCCCAATGGTCTTAGCCTTACTTCAGAGGTCAACTCTTGGAATGATAAAACGGGAATACTTGCCATTTTTGAAGAGAAATAGCTACTCAAATGACGGCGTAGATCCATTGAGGTCAGCACAACAGGACGAGCAGTTAAGTCATCATGATTTTGAGCTTCCTCCTCATTGAACTTCAATGTCGCCATTAACTTATCCGAAGCTTCTGGCTCTAACGCTAGATAGGATCCTGTAGGTAACTGACGAATACTTGCCTTAATAACATCTTCTGCTTCTGGCTCTAATAGATAGACAGGCAATACCGCCGTACCATTAGAAAACTTATGACTAATTTGACGTTTAAGCCCCATACGTACATATTCTGCCAAGACAGATAGGTCTTGCTCCTTCTCACCCCATTCGATGATGGAATCTAATATTTGCCTCAAGTCTCGAATAGAAACCCCCTCAGAAACCAAACGCCTCATCACATCCGTAATTTTAGGCAACGAAACAAGTTGCTGCGCCTCTCTAATTAACTCTGCATAACCTTGAGATTCCAGCTTATTAAATAAAGCATGCACTTCTTGAACACCAACAAACTGTGAAGCATGCTGACGCAAGGCGGAGGACAAATGAAAGGAAAGTATTTGCGCAGCTTTAAGTGTCGGAATTTTTTGCGTCTCTAAATTTTCAGCCTGATCTTGCGACACCCACACCGTCGGCAAACCTGGTAAAAAATCTTCGCCTGACTCATGCGGTATTTGCTTGCTATTGAGTGACTCTGTTGAATCTTTTACAAAAACATTGCCAAAACCTAAATAACCTTGAGCGACAGGAATACTTTGAATAAAAATTTTATATTCATCACGCATATCTTCTATCAAACGAAAACGAATACCAGGAATCGGCACCCCCATATCTTGATAAAAGCTTTTGCGCACAGCAGTAAACTCTGTATGCAACTCTTCTGGAGACAGATGTAGTCTAGCCTCATCTGTCAATTCCACCAAAACAGGAGAGACGGTTTCATCATCCGAGGCATCCGAGGCTTCTATCGCGGCAAATCGTTTCTGATCTGCGATATTTGCTCCTATTAATGCTGTCCCCCCTGTCTCTTCAAATTTATGCTCCTGCATACGGCGCATTAACAAGCCTGTTAAACCAAAGACAAAACTTAGAAAGAGAAAAACTATAAAAGGAAAGCCTGGTATTAAACCCATAATAAACACAACCCCCGACGCTATTAACAAAGCATTCGGCTGAGACATCATTTGATTACCAATATCTTGACCCAAGTTGCTATCATCATCATCCGTTACACGGCTGACAATAATTCCCGCAGTAATAGAGATAAAGAGAGCAGGTATCTGGGATACCAAACCATCACCAATGGTTAAAATAGAATAGATAGAACCCGCCTCACCAAAAGCCAGATGATGCTGCATCATACCAACGGCTATTCCGCCTAATATATTAACAAAGATGATGATCATACCTGCTATGGCATCACCTTTTACAAACTTCATTGCACCATCCATCGCACCATAAAGTTGACTACCTTGCTCTAAACGACTGCGGCGAAGACGCGCCTCATCCATTGTGATAACACCTGAGCGCAAATCACTATCTATACTCATTTGCTTACCTGGCATAGCATCAAGAGAGAAGCGCGCACTCACTTCTGCAATACGTTCAGAGCCTTTAGTAATAACAATAAACTGAACAATGGTAATAATAAAAAAGATAACAAAACCAACCACAATATTACCACCGACAACAAACTCCCCAAAGGTCGTAACAATAGCGCCAGCATCTGCTTGTAATAGAATAAGGCGTGTTGTTGATATACTAAGAGCCAAACGAAACAGAGTGGTTAATAACAGTACCGCAGGAAAAGCAGGAAAGGCTAAAGGAGACGGCATATAAACACCGATCATTAGCAGCAAAATAGCACCACTAAGATTTATCCCAATAAGAATATCCACAATAAATGTGGGCATCGGTAAAATCATCATAAAAGCAATTAAGACCAAAAATACCGCAAGAACAATATCATTCCTACTGGTTATTTTTAGTAAAATATCTTGCGTTTTATCACTGATCATCGCAGATCCCTTTTATTTTTTATATTAACTATTAAAAGCAACCTAACTATATCGCTTTATTATTTTTATATTTGTAGCACGCCTTATACAGACAACACATCATCACTATAAAACCACTATCTATAAATTAGATTTTCCAAACCCGCTGTACACAACAAATTATCGACATTTTCATTTGTATTTCTTAGCTCTAATTGATAACGCGGCTCTGTTTTTTCGTGACTATCTAGCAAAACACAAATACCATCCGCAGAGATATAAGAGGACTCTTCCAAGTCAATAATTACACGTCCATTTATCGGCAAGTCTATATCCGATAACACCGCACCCAGCTCCTGTGCAACTTCCGCATCTACCGCACTATTAGGCATAACCACTGTTGAGTATGCCGTTTCATATACTTTCACTTTCACTTAATCCTTTAACTGAAAAATTGAGGGGATAACCGACCGCGATCATCCAAAATCGTGGCATTAAAACTACTTGTAACTTAAACCAGCTCAAAGCGTTGCGTAGAGTGACTATGTTGCTGCTGAAGCTTCTAAGTTTCGCCAAAGCTCAACTAAGTCACGAAGAGCATCCCATCTAAAAAATTCTGCATTATTAAGACTGGGAAGTTATTCCCTGTTCATTCCTTAGGGTGCATACATTTTTTACGCCGTCTGATTTAAGTTGTATCAAAAGACCCCATTGCACTAACCACATATAAAATATTCTTTTTAACAGCTACTACTTTTACTCTTGTTCCAGCAGGTAAATTATCGCCACGCACAAGCCATGTTTCACCCTGCAAGGTAATCTCACCCTCTCCTTCTTTAATTTCTTTTTCCAAAGTAACTTTTTTTCCTACATGATGCTTTCCTGGGTAGACAGTCAACACACTGTCAGCACTACCAAATAACGACATAAGCAACCGAGCGACTATTGGAGCAATAAAAACAATAGATACTATTAAGAATAACTGCCAATACCAATCCAACCCTGTATCAAGTAACAACAATAGCCCCGTAATAATCGCAGCAATACCAAACCACATAGAAAAATCATCTGGCATAAGTAAGCGCTTCAAAAAACCAAGGTCGCTCGTTTTTTCCTTTAACTGACCCAAGCGAGGATTTATATGGTCAAAATAAGCATTTCGAACCACTCGTTTTTGCTCAGCCCATTTGTCGGATAAGGTACTAATATCTCTGTCTCCACGGAGTTTTATTTTTTACAAAAAAACACTAATCTGCATATCAACAATAGATATGTTAAAAAACTCATTCTTAATTATCGGGTTTCAAATAGGTTTATAGCTAGTTACATCTGACCAAGTGGCGCTTAAAAAGAGTAAAAGACAAAATTCAAATACCTTACCCTGATGTTTGTTGAATAGCCTTTGCAACCGCTTTAACGGTAGAAGAGGGAATGTACTGATCTATCGTTGATTCGTTTGCCAATTTATTGGCTAAAGCAGGGTCTGCTATTACTTTTACTTTCTCCTTGTTTGCCGTTTCTATCATTTTAAAACTCATACGGTTTTTACCGATAGCCAATACGATTGGCAATGGCAGCTCATCATCATATTTTAAAGCAACAACCAAGTTCACCCCCGCTATTAACACTCTTGATTCTTTTACTCTTTGAACGGCGTCTTGTTCTAGCAGTCTTTGCTGCTCTTGACGACGCGCGCCCTTAATAACAGGATCTCCTTCTTGGCTCTTATGCTCTCGCTTCACCTCATCTTTCGTCATCCGTTGCTCTTTCAAGAATTGAGCACGTTGAAACATAAAATCTAATGTTGCTACGATAATCAAAATAGGCAATAAAATCATGACGAGCTTTTTCAACAAGCTCTGAAATACCAATACCTGACACTCAACATCACACTGAGATAAGTCATGCATGTATTCGCGAACACCCAGCCTTACGACATACACAATAATAATGCTCATCATTATTATTTTAAGCGCAGAGAAGAAGGTTTTAACCACTTGCTTTATCGAAAATATCCGTCCAAAGCCTTTGATTGGACTAATTTTATCCCCTCTGGGAATAACAGGATCAACCGAGAATAAAAGTCCTGTTTGCAATACGTTCCCTATAATTCCTGCAAATAACATCAACAAAGAAAAAGGAAGAATAATAGTAAAAATAACTTTATTTAAAACAGCATCAATCATGTTGTCTAATGCAAGTTTAAATTCCATGGTGTAAATAAAGCTAATAGAACTAAACACATCTTTGATTTGAGCAAACAACCAATCCCAGCCAAACCAAAAATACATGACAGCAAATAAAAACATGATGGTTGGCGCAAACTCTTCACTTTTTGCTACTTGGCCTTTTTCGCGTGATTTTTCGAGTTTACGCGAACTGGCCTCTTCCGTTTTACTGTCTTTATCCTCACTCACTTCAGTATCATTTCAAGCACTTGAAATGCCTCCCCAAAATGGAGAAATTTTTCTTGCATATAATCCGCAACAAAGATGACGTAATAAATTAGCATAAACATGCTCACACCACTTTTAATTGGCATGGTAAGAAGAAATACGTTTAATTGAGGCACTTGGCGACCAATAAAAGCCGCACCAATTTCAACCAAGTACATAACAGCCACAATAGGCCCTGCTAACAAGGCTGCTGTATACATTATTATATCGAATTGACGCAAAAAGATGACGGCAGAGTCCATATGAAACGTTGGAAAAAAACTATCAATCGGCCATGACTGGTAACTTAGTAATAACACCTCATAGAGCAGTAAAAAGCCTCCCGAGGCAAACAACAAGGTAACGGATAACAATGTCATAATATTTCCTAAAGGCGAGGTTTGATCTGCAATGACAGCGGCAAATTGCTCTGCACTCATGGTGCCACGTTGCATATCAATAAAATAACCTGCGGCACTGACCGCCCAGAAGGGAATACTAAACATAAAGCCCATCATAAAACCGAGTGCCACTTCTTTTATCGCAAGACCTACAATAACAAAAGCGTCCATTGGCACATCTCTTATCTGCTCAACCGTCATGGGAATGGCGACTACCGACAACACCATAATGATGCCATTACGTGCCAACCCAGGTAAAACGGTGCTATTCAAAAAAGGCAGAACTAAAAAAGCGCCCAAAATACGCGGCACGGTTAATATCCAAGCTAATAACCAGATTTCTCCTTCAGAAAATAGACTAAGACCTTCCATCATTAAGGTAGTCGTGGAAATTCATTAAAGACATTAACCGTAAAATCATACAGCTCTGGACCTAACCAACGCACAGTGAAAGCGATAGACAACATAACCGCCACTAATTTAAAGGCATGAGGCAAAGTCTGCTCTTGGATAGAGGTTAACGCCTGAAACAAACTTATAATCAAGCCAACAACAGTTGCCGCTATCAAAACTGGCAAAGAGAGGTATAACACCAGTTGCATTGCTTGAGAGGTAAGGTGGACTATTATTTCTTGTGACATAGCTCCTCCTTTATTGGTAGCTTAAAATAAGCCCGTGCAATAAACGCACCCAGCCATCAACTAAAACAAATAACAACACCTTAAATGGCAAAGAAATGACAATGGGAGATACCATTATCATCCCCATTGAAATTAATATATTGGATATGATTAGATCTATAATAATAAAAGGCAGATAAAGCAAAAAACCTATTTGAAACGCAGAAGTTAGCTCGCTTACCAAAAAAGCAGGAATAAGAATAAGTAAATTCGTATTACTAACGGTCTCCGAATATTTTTTTGGCCATATTTTTTTAGTTGTTTGCAAAAAGAAATTACGTTCTTGCTCGTTAGAATGCTTTAAGAGAAAGGCTTCAAAGGGCTTGAAACTATCTTGAACAGCATCTTGCAAGGCTGGATTTTTTATATCGTCAAAACTCACATTATGTGTATTGAATTTTTCATAGGAATCCATTGCCACTGGAGCCATTACGTACATTGACAATATAATAGCCAAACCATTAATTGCTAAGTTCGGCGGGGCTTGCTGCAAACCCAAGGCACTCCGCACCATATGAATAACAATGACAATTTTAACAAAAGAGGTGGTTAAAATGGCAATAAAAGGAGCTAGACCTAATAAAGTCAAAGCGCCTATTAAAATAATGGGATTAGGAAAGCTATCCATTGGTGCGCATTCCAAACAAGCTAATAATCCGTACACCAACCTTACCGTTGATATCTACCAGCTCACCCGTACCAATGACTCGGTTTTGAGAGCGGATTTTAACCACCTCAGAAAAAGGCTTTTTTAAATTAATGATATAACCCGCCGTTAAAGACTCGACTTCGTGAAATGGCAACTCCATATCACCAATATCAAAAGTCAATTTCACGGGTAAGTCTCCCATTGCTATGACATCGTTTTCATTTTCGTTTGACATTTTTATCACCCCTGATTCTATTTTTAATGTTTCATTATCAAAACTAGCTCTAAACCTTTCCCCTGACACAAGACGTAAACGTAGTTTTTGATTTCTAGCATTTTCTTCAACCGCCTCAATCATGAGGACATCTGCTACTTCTATTTCTTCTAACTCGGAGATAGCCAGCGTCATGGTTCCAATTTCCAGCCACACTGTTGTGACATGATTATTCCAATCAGGCGAATAATATAAAGAAGGCCACTGGCTAATTAATCTCTCAACAACAGCTTGTAATTTATTATTAAGAATTAAAATCGCATCTATATTTTTTGTTTGATTCTCAGTTACTTTAAAAGCAACTGAGTATTCATTAATATCGCTGGGTTTTATTTTAAAAAAATTAAGGACCTTGATTTTAATATCAAGCTTAGAAGTCAAAACAGACAGCAATGGGTCAAGTGCCGTTTCTAACAACTCGGCTCTTAACTCTAGAGGAAGGCTTCTTAGCTTATTTTCTGTTATATAGCTTCTAATACGCTCAATTAACGGCCAAGAAGAAAGCCACAAGGGCGCAGCAATACCTTCTATTTCTATTAATAAACCAACTGATTTATTTGTTATTTCTGGCAACTCAGACCGAATCGACACCTCATAGGCGGCACTGTCATCCGACAAGTCAAATTTAATTGCCCCCGTTTTTGGAGTAATGAAGTTTTTCCAAAGCACTAATGCCTCGCTGTTGTACCGTCTTAGATTAATAGGTTTATAATTTTTTTTTTGTACTATCATTTTTAAACATCCGCAGATACAGGCAATGCCATGCCATTATTTTTATCATTATTTCTGGATTTTTCAGCAGAACTCACCGCTCATTAATCAAGCAAAAACATCTAAAATTCAGCACCCTTATTTTATGCACAAAACCACCTTTTATAATGAGCTTATTAGTGATACTAGGCAAAACTAATCTGACCAACTGTACAACGCTTGAAAATCTCATTTTTTTATCCTCCAAAAAAAAAGCCCGTCACTCCAAAGAGTGACGGGCTTAAATTCAAATAAAAATCTTATTTAAATTGTTCGCTTAGTAGTGACTTAGTTAAGCGTTCCTTCGAAACCAGGACGATCCCATGATTGATCAGCCCAGAAAGAGAAGCTACCATCATCGTTCTGAGTACCAACTTTAAAGACAGAGCCATCACCATTAGCGTCAACTAGGTCTTTCCAACCTTGACCAAACACATACTCTTGTCCAGATGATGCAGACCATGAACCATCGTCTTGCTTAGTGAAGTCCCATAAACGAATATCACCAGCACCATCAAAGTTCTTCCATAGAGTAACTTCTGAATCGTTAGCGCCACTCCAGTCTTTTAGCTTCACATTATGACCGTCGTTATCGGAACCCATATGTGTTCCTGGCTGGATCATGACAGGCATAGCCGCACCTGGGTC
>CAZQTJ010000080.1:0-7902 GCA_964596035.1 uncultured Cocleimonas sp.
CAATAAAATCTTATCCAACCTACATTAATATATCCGCCCCGCCTTAACGTTATATATATCGTCTGACACTTCTCGTAAAAATAGGCTTTTTACAAATAATGATGAAAACTACAACACAATATTGTAGCTTAGGAATGTTTCCGGTTCTTAATTCTTACTTTATATGCCTGATAGTAGCATTAATGTTAATCTGTATTTTACCTACTCCACTTCTAGCTGAAGAAAAATACGATGTAGGGCTAACCGCAGATATTCCATACGTTGATATAGAATACAAAGGCAATAAAATTCGCATTAAGCGAATACAAGATCAGCACAACAAACTCACAAATAACTACAGTAAAACATCACGGGCTTGCCCTCCTTTTTGCATTAGCCCTATGCAAGTCGCCCAAAATGTAAAAACGGTAGGTGAATTAGAAGTCATTGAGTTTATAAAAACAGAAGTTAGCTCAGGTAACGGCTTATTAATTGATGCTCGTCTAAGTAAGTTTTATGATACGGAGACACTTCCCAGTGCAATAAACATTCCTTTTATTCTTTTCAACGACTCATCAATAACAGAAATCATACCACTACTAGGCGTTAAAAAAATCACTGAAAAATATGATTATTCCAAGGCTAAAACTTTATACCTATTTTGTAATGGGCCTTGGTGCGAACAGTCTCCGCGCGCAATAAAAGCACTTATAAAATTTGGCTACCCTGCCAGCAAAATATTCTATTACAGAGGCGGCATGCAACTGTGGAAACTATTTAGCCTCACTACCGTCTTACCAAAACCCAATCAGATAGACCAACAGGTAAAGTAACGTGTATCAATTTCCCGATTCTACTGGCAATGAACAACCTCTTTCCTCCCTCTACCCCGAACCTGTGGAATTAGAAACTCCAAAAAAGCAGATTAAGTTTATTCTAATTGCTAATGTGTTATTAGTACTCTTTGTAGTTGTAGCAAGTATTGTTTGGTTCTTGTTTTTCTTTGACTCCAGTGAAAAACTCACTCTTTACAAACTTCCAGCCACTCAAAAACTATCTGGAGATTTCACCCCTATTATTATAGAAAACAACCAAGAACCAATAACTAATAACATTGTAAAAAACAATGATATTCAAACAATTACTAAGATAATAGCCCCAGAACAGAAAGCAGAAAAAAGCGAAGTGAAAACAACAATAAAGTATGCCTCCAATACAAATCAACAACCTGAAAAACTATCAGCTATAGATGCTATTACTAGAGAGCTAGAAAAAAACCAACTAAAGACTAAAGTAGCTGCTCCAAACCGCTCTCTATCACATGGTAGATCATTAAAAACGCAAGAATCACCCGAAAAAAACAGCCAAATACAACAAAACCAAGTTGTTATAACGATACCCCAAAATACTTTATTAGAAAAAACACTGGTCAAAACTAAGCAAAATCTTAGTCATTCCGAACACATCCTAATTGAACAGCTAGAGAACACTAGCACCCCTAGCAATACCACTGTCAATAAAAAAGAAAAAAACAATAATATCGATATTATCAATAGTGTCTCTCTACAAAAGTCTAAAGACATAGATAAAATCATGGCGGCAATGGGAAGTATCAAAAAACCTTCTTCGACCACTTCTAGGGAACATATAGAAAATAAAATAAAGTCTTTAATTACCATTGAAAAAAATAAATATAGAGAAACAGATCTGTATGAAAGAAAACTGGAGACAGAAGCTAAAATAAATAACAATGAGATGCGTATTCTGACTGTAAAAAAAGGTGAATCTATATGGGATATCGCTGTACGAGCCTATAACGACGGAAACAAATACAAAAAAATCTTAGATGCTAATCCTCTTATAAAAAAGAATCCCGCCTTGCTTAAAGCTGGAATCACTTTACGAGTACCATTATAAATTCATTATGCTCTCTACCTAAATATCCCTTTCCATATCATTAATACGCTATACTTTAAGTTATTATCAACTCAACAACGGCCTCTTAGAAATAAGACAAATATTTAGAGAGCAAAGACTTACAACCTAACTAATTCAAAGGAAAAAACAATGGCACGAGGAGTCAATAAAGTAATATTAGTCGGCACACTAGGTAATGACCCAGAAGTTAAGTACATGCCAAATGGGGGGGCAGTCACAAACCTGAGTATCGCCACAAATGAAGCTTGGACAGACAAAAATACAGGGCAAAAACAGGAACGTACCGAGTGGCATCGTATTGTCGCTTTTCGTCGTTTAGCCGAAATAATGGGAGAATACCTTCGTAAAGGCTCTCAAGTGTATATCGAGGGGAAATTACAAACCCGAAAATGGCAAGATCAAAGTGGACAAGATCGATACACAACTGAAATTGTCGCTAACGAAATGCAAATGCTGGGGGGGCGTAGCGGTGGTACTGGTGATTTTTCTGCTTCAAATAACAATCAAAACCAGCAATCAGCTCCTGCTCAACAACAACAACAACCAACTCAGCAGCCTCCTGCTCCAACGCAAAATTTTGATGATTTTGATGACGATATCCCGTTTTAAACGGTCATTAAAAAACATTTAAGAATGTGTGAAAAATAAGATCCTAAGCCTCTAATTTTCCAATAATTTAGAGGCTTTTTTATGTCAATTATTAGTGATTCAACATCCTTCCTCCATCAATAGGAATCACCTGCCCTGTTATATAATCGGCATCACGTACTAAAAACAAAATGGCTTTTGCAATATCATTAGGTGACCCTTCACGTTTTAAAGCTGTTTTAGCCAAAAGAACATCTTTATCGCTCTGATTTTCATCCTCTTCTGGCCAAAGTATTGCCCCTGGCGCAACACCATTAACGCGTACATCAGGCCCTAACTCTCTAGCCAGAGATTGCGTTAACATTAATAGCCCAGCCTTTGCCACACTATAAACAGGATAGTTTTTCATCGGTCTAAAACCATGAACATCAACAATATTCACAATACACCCTTGAGTAGACTTTAAATAAGGGGCTACTAGCTGAGAAAGAAATAGTGGTGCTTTTAAATTACTTCCCATTAAATCATCCCAGTTGTCTTCTGTTATATCGCCTACAGGTGTTGGGTAAAATGTTGATGCATTATTAACAAGAACATCGAGCTTGCCCATAGTCTTAATAACAGTATCGATAATATTTGCTAAATTTTTAATATCGGTTAAATCTCCCTGCACTGTCATGCAGGATCCCTCACGCAATATATTTAATTTCGAGTTCAGCGCTTCCGCTTCTGCAGATGAACTACGATAATGCACAACAACATTCGCTCCATCTGCATGTAATACACGTATAGTTTCAGCTCCTACACGTCTAGCTGATCCTGTTACTAATACAACCTTGTCTTTCAAATTATCCATTAATCCCTCAGTGGCTTTACAGTAATGTGTTAATGATGGAGACCCTTACCTTTTTAAAGATAATATTAATTCAGTATTTTATTATGCGTTTTATAAATACTTATACTATCTCAATACACCTACTACTCATTTCAGTGTATAGTCTTTTCCCCTCTATTATCCTGTGATAGAACATGAAATTCACCTCAAAACTACCTTCAGCATCAACAGATGCACTTAATCATAGTAAGAAACTAATCAATAAAATACGAAAATCAATAGACTATAACAATGGTTTCATCTCATTTCGGCGCTATATGGAAATGGCACTCTATGAGCAAGGCTTAGGCTATTATGTTGCTGGTTCGAGAAAAATAGGTAAGTCAGGAGACTTCATCACGGCTCCTGAAATATCACCGTTATTCTCCCAATGTCTTGCTAATAAATGCTTAGATGTTTTATCTAAATCACAAGGGGATATACTTGAGCTTGGCGCTGGCTCTGGCATGATGGCAGTAGATTTAATGCTAGAATTAGAACTAGAGTCTAGTTTACCAAAACATTATTATATTCTTGATTTAAGCCCTGAGCTAAAGCTACGACAACAGCAAACCATCAAAAAACGTGCGCCACATTTATTACCGTATTTTACTTGGCTGGATAAATTACCCACGTCATTTAAAGGGGTCATAATCGGCAATGAAGTGCTTGATGCAATGCCTGTAGAGCTGTTTACTATCCAAAAAGAAAATATATACCAACATCAAGTAGTATGGAAAAACGATCAACTCACCGAACAATTAAACCCTGCCCCCAAACAACTAAGTAAAGCAGTTAATAATTTAAATATAGAGAGTAGTGATTCACCCTACACTTCTGAAATCAATTTAAATCTTGATGGTTGGCTTGAGGCATTATCCCAATGCCTCACTCAGGGGATTATTATTCTTATTGATTACGGCTACACCGCTAGTGAGTACTACCATCCAGACAGAAGAAAAGGCACTTTAATTTGTCATTACCAACACCATGTTAATGAATCTCCTTTATTCCATCCAGGGTTACAGGATATTACCGCAAATGTAAACTTTACTGCTGTTGCCGAGTCAGCTGATAGAGCTAAATTACAAGTACTCGCATATACAACACAAGCTGCATTTCTAGCATCCAATCAGTTAGAAAAATTCTTTATGCGTGCCTTAGATAAAATGCCTAAAAACCAATACAAACTAGCCCAGCAAGTCCGTATGCTGAGCCTCCCTTCAGAAATGGGAGAGAGGTTTAAAGTAATCACATTAGGAAAAGGTTATACCCTTGACCTAGATGAAGCTTCATCTCAAGCAGACCAAAGATATAGATTATAATTTAAACTTATTTCCACAAAAACGACATCGACACCAATCACCATCTTGAGCCCCAACCCAATGAGGTGGTAAAACCTTATTGATATTTTGACTTTCACAAATGGGGCAAGATATCCATTTTGACTCTGGATTTATCTCAACATCCTCATTTTTCAAACCAATAACACGCTGTGACCCCCAGCTTGAAGAAGAATCAGCAAAAAAAGCTTTTTGCTTTAAATCATCAGTGAGGTTTTCGCCATACTTTATGATTAATTTTTGACATTGCTTTCTAAAAGGAGAAAGTATCCCGACAGAGTCTATCACTGTGCGAAACTCAACCAGTTGATCTAATGATGGTACATTAGCCTTATAGCCTATATGGAGAAAACTGATTAATTGAAATTGGTGCTTAACCCACTTCAATAACGCTTCATCATCCAAACACAACATTTCTTGTACAGCTAAAAGACGTAATAAAAAAATTTGATCTTCAGTGCTGCTAGAGACTAATTTTTTCTCCCTAAAAAACGCTAAAAACTTCCCCCAAGGGAAGCCTTTAGAAAACACCATTAACGTTGAAATAAAACGTGGATCAGGCGCAATGTAAGTATCTTCTATCTTAGTCAATCCATCGCTCACAGAAGGTTTCAAGTTCCATCTCCTCCAAAATAAAATCACTTCTAAAGATCAAAACTTTAGAAAGTCTATAAGTCGATGGACACAATAAATCTAACATTCCGCGTATTCATTTATCTTCTGACTTATCGTTGCGTAGCTGTGCTACTTCAACAATGCCTTGAATATAAAAAATAAACAGCTAAAGATTTGTTAGATTTATTATGTCCCCTACTTAGGAGTTCCAGAATAGATAAGCAGAGAAAAAATAGGAATGTAATCGAGGTATTGCGGTGCAGATTGACTGACAACAGGAAATCATCAGATAAAACAATACTTTAAAATGGTCTAAAGTAACTTCTCATAGACTATAGAGATTCCTCTGTGCTAATGATGAGAAGTTACCGAGCTTTGCTATTAATTATCAGTTTTTTCAGAGAAAATAACCACATCAGCTTTTTCACGTAGTGCTTTCATAACCGCACTACGTTCACGAGTTCCTAAAGACTCAGCAAATAGGTCTTTCGACTTATCGTCAAGCTTAGTATCATCCTCTTTTACTGACTTCAAGGCTATCAATACATAATCCCCTGTTGGAAGTATTGTATTTGAAAACTCCACGCTACCCTTTTTAGGAGAGCTGATTGCAAAGGCTTTTCGCACAACATCTGCGGAAGGCTTATTCGCCTTGCGAGTAACCCCTTTAAAAGCCTTAACCGAATCTACACTCAAACCATCATCAGATAATACGGACCATTTTCCCGTTGATTTAAGTTTAGCTAATAATGACTCACCTTTTGTATTCACTAATTTTCGTGCATCCCTATCAATTATAGACTGTTTTATTTGATCACTTACGTCACTGATAGACTTCAGCCTTGCATCTTCTTTAGAATCAATGCGAACGACAGCAACGTCGTCATCAGATATTTCTATTAATGTGGAGTTTTTTCCTTCATTAAATACTGAGTTGGAAAAAGATTCTGCTAGAATTTGAGGAAGAGCGGTGAAATCTTTACCTCCTGAACGTGTAAACCAATCACTTGTCTTAACCTCTGATCCTACTGCTTGAGCAGCGGGGTCTAAGCTACTGTCATTTTCAAAAGCAACTGTTTGTAGTTTTTCAATGTGGTCTTGAAAAATCTTTTCAGCTTCTTCTTGACGATAATCTTTTTCAACAGAGGCTTTCACTTCATCTAATGTTTTTTGTAGCTCTGCTTTAATCTCGGATACTTTAATCAGCTCATAACCTAAAGCCGTTCTAATTGGTTTAGATAACTTGTTTTTTTCCAAAGAAAAGACTGCTTTATCAAAAGCTTCGCCACGATCACCTCGCGCAAAAAAGCCCATATCTCCCGCTTTCTCTGAGGCTATTTTATCTCCTGACTTTTCAGTTGCCGCTTTTTCAAAAGTAATTTTTTCAGACATAATGTCTTCATATAAAGCTTCTGCTTGCTTTTTTGCTTCTTCTTCATTGTCATCTACTTTAATCAAAATATGCGCTACTTTACGTTGCTCTGGCTCGGCATATCTAGCCGCATTTTCATCGTAATATGCTTGTAATGCTTCAGGAGAAACTACTACTGTCTTCAACAAATCTTCTACTTTCAACCGCACATAACTTATTTTTATTCTTTCTTCTGACATGTATTGGTCTGAATGAGAATCATAATAAGACTTTACCTCATCTTCAGTAGGATTAACCTGTGCTTTATAATCATCAAGTTTTAAAGTATATGTTTCAAAATCACGTTCTTGATTTAAGAGTGACTGATAAAAAGATGCTTGAGCAACGGGTATAAAACTAGTTTGAGTTATTCCATCAGATAGTTGTCTGTTAGAAATATCCTTACGTAAAGCTGATTCGTAACTTATTTTATTTCGACGGTTAGAAGTAAGCAGTTGCTCGTATGTCTGCTGATCAAATACACCTTCTTTTTGAAATGCTCCTGTCTCTGAAATAATAGAAAAGACTTCCGAATCACTCGCACGATAGCCATTATTTTCCGCTTCTTGACGTATTAATATCTTATTAATAAGACCTTCTAACGCCTGAGATTTAAGAACCTTATCATTAAAACCAGCAGGTAACTTTCCACCTAGCATAGAGGTTAAACGCTGTTTTTGTTGCAACAATTCATTTTGTACATCTCTTAATGGAATTTCTTCGCCATTAACTGTTGCTGCAATTAGCTTATCACCACCACCTAAATAAGAATTAATTCCAAAAAGAGCAAATGGAACACTAATTAAAAAAACAACAGTGTATGCAAGCCAACCTTTGGCTTTATCATGAATATTTTGCAGCATGGTTTTTGATTATCTCTTGAATATATTAGACTGAAAAACACAGCCTTAGTAACGAATGTTATTGAATAGCTAGATCAAAGCTCTCCTAAGCTTTACTCCTAAAATACCTAGTGAATAAAATACTCACTTAGTAGCAAATATTTCAAAGTCAATAAAGTATTAGAATGCAAGGATTCTTACAATTTAACTTATTTATTTTTATAAAAAATTACCACAACCCCATGTGGCAACAATTGACGAGGAATAATACATTAATGTGCTGGAGCTTTCCATGCAAAAATATTTACATCA
>CAZQTJ010000081.1:0-7873 GCA_964596035.1 uncultured Cocleimonas sp.
ATGGTTACAATACCTTGAATTTTATTGTATTTATCAACAATAGGAATGCTACGTATTTTATGTTTTGCCATGAGCATCCATAAACTTTCAACATCATCACCGTATTCTGCTTTGACTACATTGCGCGTCATAATATCGCCAATTAAGACTTCTCCCATGCGCTGACGACGGGCATGAGCGGCAGAAAGATTAAAAATACGTCCGAGGTTGTCATCCGATATATCAATATATTCATCTATTTCTTGTAACGCATATTTAATATTTTCACGGCTAATGCTGAGAGATGCTTGTACTTTATCATCACCTAATATTCTGCTTTTTTCTTTTCGGTAGGACTTTAGTGTATTGGGATAATAACGATTAGGCAGTAGATTATTAATAATCAAGGCAAAGCTTAGCATGACGACAATATTTAAGAGAACAGGTGTGAGTAAATAGGTGTAACCTAAATCATGTACAGCAGAACTGCCGACGACAGCGGATAATGCCGTTGCTCCACCAGGAGGATGCAAGCAACTGCTTACATACATCACAAAAATAGCAATTGAGACAGCAAGAGCAGAAGCAATAAGAACATCTGGTACTAACTTGGCGACCGTTACACCCACTAATCCTGACAATAAATGTCCACCAACAAAAGACCATGGTTGCGATAATGGTCCTAAAGGAACGGCAAATAAAAGCACGGCAGATGCGCCCATTGACGCAACTACCCACGGAATATCGTTAGCTGGTAGAAAAAAATGACTGCTGAATAAAACCAAAGCAATAGCAAGTAAAGAGGCAAAACCCGAAAGTAGCTTTTCTTTTAAAGAGACAGTATTAGCGGGTGGCATAAAGAGGCGAAGAAATGTATTCATACTGATTGGATTACCACCTTGGTGATTCTAGGAGTTTGTCCGACAATAGAGAGCCTGCTACAAAAAATCTGAATTTGGCTAGATTTACCTCTAATTTTCGTTAAATAGCGCAACTATTCGCCTCAAATTAGTGAAAAATCTAGCTCAAATCAGCTTTTTCTCGCGACGACTTCTATTGTCAGACAAGCTCCTAGTCGTTTTATTTTTAGAGTTTAGCTTAATTACCTTATAAATGTTAGGGGAAAGGGGGGTAGTGTAATGGCAATAGATCACAGTTATTGTTTTTTAATGATCTTATGATCTATCACATGAGTTCTTAGAAACATGCACGTTTCTAAATGGGGATGTAAAATTTAAGGAGTAAGTCCAGTGAGTATTAAAATCAGTCATTTTGTATCATTTATTATTTTAGGAAGTCTACTCATTGCTTGTGGAAGCAATAAGGCTAAGACTTCCCCGAATACTACGCCCAATTTCACCGAGACACGGCTTAATAATGAAGGCTCTATTTGTCTTTACACAAAGAAAAACAATGATATTAAAGTATATTATTTTCCACGAAATTCTTCCTGCTCCTCCTCTACTGCTAATCGTTGGAGTAATCAAAAATTAACCGCTAACTCAATCTTTCGTAAAAGTTTAAAAGGTAGTCTTATCGAAATTGAAGCATCAACAACTCATCGTCGTAATCATAGTGGCATTGCAACGGCTGATTGTGCGGGGGCTGGTATTCAATCTAAACTATTGCCTCTCAATGGTAGTCATCGTTTTGAAGTGTATTGGGGCGGTCATAAAGTGGGGGATTATTTGAATAGTAAAGGGGCACTTATGTGTAAGAAAATGAATAAAGTGGGAGTAGTCTCAGCTGCGCCTCAGCACTTGCAAGATTATGTGCGTAGGGTTGCACCACTATTCTAATGAGAGATGATTATCTACAACGCTGGTTGACCGTACTGCAAAAACTGCCATCCAGTAAAAAGCAGAAGCATAAAATATACGATGATTTAAAAAGATGCTACGCAGAGTCGCACCGTGCGTATCACACCTTTGAGCATATCAAAGCCTGCTTGCAGCAGTTAGACAAAGTAAGCAATACTTTAGAAAATGCCTTGCACGTAGAGCTTGCACTTTGGTTTCACGATGTTATTTATAATCCGCGTAGCGAGAGCAACGAAGTCGATAGCGCAGAGTATGCAAAGCAAGCACTCCAGACCTTGGCGTTATCTGAAGAAGCCATCCAAGTGATAGAGCATCTAATACTGCTAACTCAACATCCTTCTCAGCCACAGACATATGACGAGCAGATATTACTTGATATTGACCTCTCTATTTTAGGCGCAGAAAAATCAGAGTTCGCACTTTATAATGAAAATATCCGCAGAGAATACCGCTGGGTAGATGATGTTATTTACCAAAAGGAAAGAGCAAAGGTCTTAGCAAATTTTTTGGCGCAAACACGTATTTATCACACAAAATATTTTTTTGATAAAAAAGAAATATTAGCCCGAAAAAATCTAGTGTTTGCTTTGGAAAGTTGTGCTTGTAGTAAAGAGTGCTAGGGATCAATAAATACTCTGGGAGGCTTATGTAGCGGGGGGGGTAAATATGGCGCTCCAAGCAGGAGTCGAACCTGCGACCTGCCCCTTAGGAGGGGGCCACTCTATCCAGCTGAGCTATTGGAGCGTATTGTTTATAGTGTGAATTGTATACTGCTTTATTCTATTTATCCCAATAATTTCTTTAATTTATAAATTTCATCCAATGCCTGTCTTGGTGTTAATTCATCAGGCTCTATTTCTGTCATGGCTTGTTTTAGTTGTTCTGCTTTTTCATCCGTTTCTACCTCGCTAGGAAATGATAGTGCAAGTGGGATTGTCTGTCCTTCTTTAGGGGTGTTACGTGAGTCGGCTTCTAGTTGATGTAATTTTTTACGGGCTTGTGCAATTACATTTTTGGGTACACCTGCTAATTGCGCTACTTGTAGTCCGTAGCTTTGATTGGCAGGACCATCTTTTACGCTGTGTAAAAAGACGATTTTATCGCCGTGTTCGATGGCATTAATATGCACATTGGCGATGCTGGGGATGGTTTCGGGTAGGTTGGTGAGTTCAAAGTAGTGGGTGGCGAAGAGGGTGAAGGCTTTTTTTGCGTTGGCTAGGTATTCGGCAAATGCCCATGCGAGTGATAAGCCATCGAAAGTGCTGGTTCCGCGTCCGATTTCATCCATTAGGACTAAAGAGTGTTCGGTCGCATTATTGAGGATATTAGCCGCTTCGGTCATTTCGACCATAAAGGTAGAGCGCCCTGTGCTAAGGTCATCATGTGCGCCAATACGGGTGAAGATACGGTCAATCGGTCCGATAATTGCCGTTGTTGCTGGGACATAACAGCCGATATACGCCATTAGGGTGATAAGGGCTATTTGGCGCATATAGGTTGATTTACCTCCCATATTAGGACCTGTGATCATCAACATGCGACGTTGACTGTCCATCACTAAGTCATTGGGTACAAAGGGATCATCCAGCGTATGCTCTACAACAGGGTGGCGAGACTCAGTCATGTGGATGCCAGCTTTGTCGCTAAAACTAGGGCAGTTGTAGTTGAGTGTGATAGCACGTTCGGCAAAATTACTTAATACGTCAATTTCAGAGAGTGCTTGAGCCGTTTGACGCAGTGGGAAGATGTGAGTGGCGACTTGTTGTAAGAGTAATTCGTAAAGTGCTTTTTCGCGTGATAATGAGCGTTCGCGTGCGGATAGTACCTTGTCTTCAAATTCTTTTAGTTCGGGAAGAATAAAGCGTTCGACTGATTTTAGGGTTTGACGACGTACATATTCGGCAGGGATATTGTCGGATTGAGTACGTGGTATTTCGATATAAAATCCATGTACGCGGTTGTAGGCAACCTTTAAACTTTGAATGCCTGTGCGTTGCTTTTCTTGGGTTTCTAAGTCGAGTAAGTATTGATCGGAATTTTTGCTTAAATTACGTAGTTCATCTAACTTTTCATCATACCCTTCGGCGATTACGCCACCGTCACGAATAAGCACGGGGGGATTTTCAATAATGGCGGCATCAAGTAACGCTAGTAACTCGGTATGTGTGTCAATTTGTTGGCGCAGTTCGATTAAATGGTCTTGTGGAATTTGGTCTAGCGTTTGATGCAGGGGTGGTATGATTTTGAGTGAGTCACGCAAGGTGGATAAATCGCGCGGACGTGCGGAGCCGATGGCAACACGCGAGACGATTCTTTCGATGTCACCCACATGACGTAGCTGCTCGTGAATATTATCGTAATGAAAGCCTTGGGTGAATCCTTCAATGGCTTGGTGGCGTTGGCTGAGTTGCTGTTGATTTTTAAGGGGTTTGTTTAACCAGCGACGTAATAAACGACTGCCCATATTGGTGGCTGTTTTGTCTAAAACAGAGATAAGCGTATTTTTATGTTCGCCATGTAAACTTTCTTCTAACTCCAAATTACGACGACTTGCTGCATCTAAGATGATGCCATCGTCGCTCGATTCGACGTACATGCTGGTGATATGGGGTAGGGCAGTACGCTGAGTTTCGTTGATATAGTCGAGTAATGCACCCGCTGCAATCACGGCAATGGGTAAGTCGTCACAGCCAAAACCTGCAAGATCATGTGTGCCGAATTGCTTGTTTAATAATTGCCTTGCGGTGTCTTCATCAAAATGCCAAGGAGGACGCTGGGTTGTGGGTAAGTCGCTAGGTAGTGTTAAGCCGTGATCTTCTGATAATAAAATTTCAGCAGGATGTAATCGTTCGATTTCATTGAGTAAGGTTTGCTCGTCATTGACCTGCTGAACAATAAAACGTCCGCGACTTAAATCAATGTGTGCGATACCAAAACTTTGATCTTGTTTGAAAGTAGCGAGTAAAATATTGTCACGGCGCTCTTCTAATAAGTAATCATCTGTTACTGTGCCAGGCGTTAATATACGCGCTACTTTGCGCTCGACAGGACCTTTGGAGGTCGCAGGGTCGCCCACTTGCTCGCAAATAGCGACAGAGATACCGTGTTTTAGTAAGCGCGAGAGGTATTGCTCGGCTGCGTGGTAGGGTATGCCTGCCATAGGAATGGGTTCGCCATTTGACTTTCCCCTTGCAGTCAGTGTAATGCCTAATATCTCAGACGCTTTTTTAGCGTCATCAAAAAACAATTCATAGAAATCGCCCATACGATAGAACATCAATAGCTCAGGATGCTCAGCTTTGATGCCTAAATATTGCTGCATCATGGGGGTGTGTTTGCCGTTACTTTTCGTCGATGATTTTGCCATGGCTGGAATGTAGCAGAAAATAAAGAAGGTGACTTCGATTCTGTTTGTATTTGCTGATATTTTCACTTTTTTTTGCTTTTAATGCGTTCTTTAATGTCCATTCATATGTATTTTTTATACCGTTTAATTGAACTTTTAACACCTATCAATGTTATAATTTAGAGGTAACTAATTATAACTTAACAGAATGGGTCATCATGCATCAAGAAGATAAAGAGTTGTGCGAATTAGTAAAAGGTGTTGCTGCTTGTTTGAGTAGTGAAGAAATGAATTTAACCACCGCAGAGTCATGTACAGGTGGCTGGGTTGCTAAGGTATTGACAGATGTACCGGGTAGTTCGATTTATTTTGATCGAGGCTTTGTGACTTACAGTAATAAATCGAAGCACGATATGCTGAGTGTTGCTGATGAAACCTTGTTATTACACGGTGCGGTGAGTGAAGCGATTGTTAAAGAAATGGCGGAGGGCGCACTAGAGAATTCTGATGCGAGTATGTCATTGGCAGTAAGTGGTATTGCAGGGCCGACAGGTGGTTCGGAAGATAAGCCGATAGGAACAGTTTGTTTTTCTTGGATGATTCGAGGCGATGTTGCTGTAGCAGAGACGGTTCATTATGATGGTGACCGTGATTCTATTCGTCGCCAAGCAGTTATTCACGCCTTAGAAGGTGTGGTAAAACAGCTTAAAAGATAGTTTGCCTGTTATTTCCCCTTTCCTCGTTGTTGAAGAGGATAAGAGGGGATAATAACGCCTTATCGTGTAATTTTATAACTTGGTGCAATATTAAGTTATAAAAAGAAGGGCGTTGCCTTATCTTTCGCTTTCTTGTGTTAGAATTTACCACCTACTAATCACTCTCTCTCATATCAATCATAGGTATCCTCTACGTGGACGAAAATAGAAAAAAAGCACTCGCCGCCGCCTTAGGGCAAATCGAACGTCAATTTGGAAAAGGCGCTGTGATGCGAATGGGGGATGCCGCTTCCAAAGATGTTGATGTTATCTCAACAGGGTCACTTAATTTAGACATCGCTCTTGGCATAGGCGGTTTACCCAGAGGGCGTGTCATTGAGATTTATGGACCTGAGTCATCAGGTAAAACCACCATGACATTACATGCCATCGCAGAGTGTCAGAAAGCAGGTGGTACAGCGGCATTTATTGATGCAGAGCATGCTTTAGATCCTAGTTATGCTGAAAAACTAGGTGTTAATATTGATGATCTCTTAGTTTCTCAACCTGATACAGGAGAGCAAGCTTTAGAAATCACCGATATGTTAGTGCGCTCTGGTGGTATCGATATGGTTGTTGTTGACTCGGTTGCCGCATTAACGCCAAAGGCCGAAATTGAAGGTGATATGGGGGACTCGCACATGGGCTTGCAAGCCCGCTTAATGTCACAAGCACTGCGTAAATTGACTGCAAATATTAAACGCTCAAATACAATGGTTATCTTTATTAACCAAATTCGTATGAAAATTGGCGTTATGTTTGGTAGTCCTGAAACCACCACAGGTGGTAATGCACTTAAATTTTATGCCTCTGTACGCTTAGACATTCGTCGCATAGGTGCAATCAAGAAAGGTGATGAAATTGTAGGTAACTCGACCCGTGTAAAAGTGGTTAAAAATAAAATGGCGCCTCCTTTCAAACAAGCCGAGTTTGAAATTATCTATGGCGAAGGTGTTTCCCATGAAGGTGAAATTATCGACCTTGGTGTTCAGCTAGGTTTTATCAATAAGGCGGGTGCTTGGTATAGTTATAAAGAGGCAAAAATCGGTCAAGGTAAAGAAAATGTGCGCAATTATTTAAAAGAGCATCCTGAGATTGCAGAGACCGTAGAAAAGGGTATTCGCGAGCAACTACTAGCGAGTAAGTCAGAAGAAAAAGATGATAAAAATGCTAAGAAAACTGAGGATAAGAAAAAAAGTACGCCTAAAAAGCCTTCAAAATAGAAGCTAGTGTTTGGTGAGCATAAAAAAGAGATGGATAACAACATGCATTGTTATCAATCCGCTATTGGTTTATTGGCGCGACGTGAACATTCGCGCCTTGAGCTGATAAATAAACTACGAACAAAACCCTTTTCTGAAGGTGTTGATCTTCCCTCTCTGTGTGACAAACTAGAACAAGCGGACTATTTAAGTGACGAACGTTTTGCTGAAATGTTTGTGCGCTCGCGTGTTGCGCGTGGTCAAGGTGAAATGAAGATAAGATATGAGTTACGCCAACGTGGTGTTAAAGAATACTTAGTGGATGCTGCATTACAGGAAGAGGGCGCTGATTGGTTACTATTAGCTAGAGAGCAACGTGAAAAACGGTTTGGACAAGAAATACCAACGGATTTTAAAGAAAGAGGGCGACAATCGCGCTTTTTAGTAGGAAGAGGATTCTCTGGAGATGTGCTTAGCAGAGTCTTTCAGCAGTTTTAAGTCTCCTAAGTAGGGGTACAATAAATCTAACACTTTACATGTTTATTTTCCGAGCTTCTGCGTTGTTGTCGGCGTTCTATAGCTCAGGCTATAGAACACTAACAACGCCATAAATATCGAAAAATTCTCGTCAAAATTTTTAAATTTATTTTGCCTTCATTCCTTAATATCTCTACAGCTAAGATTAAATCTCGTAAGGGTTACGCAAGATCATTGTATGATCACGATCAGGACCTGTAGAAATAATATCAATCGGCGTTTCTAATAGTTCTT
>CAZQTJ010000082.1:0-7734 GCA_964596035.1 uncultured Cocleimonas sp.
GATGATAAAAATGGCAAACTGCTTGAGATAGTGACTGAATATATTAAGTCTTTATAGTTTTACTATCTCAAGGTATTTAGGCACAGCTCACTGCTTGAATGTTACTTTCACGAAAATATA
This sequence comes from uncultured Cocleimonas sp., assembly GCA_964596035.1. Classification (GTDB taxonomy): domain Bacteria; phylum Pseudomonadota; class Gammaproteobacteria; order Thiotrichales; family Thiotrichaceae; genus JAGLBW01. Next base: position 121 of record CAZQTJ010000082.1, read on the forward strand.
AGTATTTTTTTATTGAGAAATAATAAATATTGTAGTAAAACATTGGAGTCAATAGGGGTGACAATTTTTTTATGTGGTGCACCTGAATCCTTAGGGAGGGGGGAGTTTGTGAATACAAACGATGAGTTACAAGAAAAATCTAAGGCGATCTTAGCAAATGAGGCTAATTTAGCTTCAAGTAAGAACAATATTTTTTCTTTGAATAAAAGAATAGTCTTTCGAAGAGAAAAAATTCTAGAAAAAGATAGAGAAAAACGCCGAAACATTATGTTTTCTTTTGCCTTCCTTCTCATTATAGCGTTAGTTTCTGTTCTTTTTTTAGCCTTTAAGCCCAGTGTGCTACAGGATAATCAGCTTATCAATAATGTTGAATTATTAACTAATAATGAAGGTTTAGATTTTTATAATGACATTGAGTTTTATCAATGGTTAGACTCATCAACCCTTGAGAAACCAGTAGGTTCTATAAATTAATTTAACTAGCATAGAAATATGAATAAATACTCTCTGTCACTTTTAATTATTGTTCCCTTTTTATTTGCAACGCAATGTTTTGCCTTACCTTGGGATAGTTTAAGTTCTGACGAGAAAAAACTATTAAAACCTTATGCTAATGAATGGTCTGAAATAGATAATAATCAACATATAAAGTTGCGCAATGTAACACGTCTTTGGCTAAATATGAACGAAGAAGAAAAAAAGGTACTGAAGAAACGTTTAAAAAGATGGAAAAGAATGAAAGCCGATGAGCGTAGTCACGTTAAACACTGGTTTCAATGGTATCAAAAACAACCAGTAGAGATTAAAAGTCGTATTAACTCAAGACGCGCATGGTTTAAAAGCCTGAGTAGTGAAGAAAGAAAAGTTATTAAAGAGCAGTGGCAACTTGCTATAGCTAAAGTAAATAAAATTCAAATAACAGCTTCTAAATAACTGAACCTCTTGATTAAAACTACTTGAAAATAGTGTTTTTACAAATCCTCACTGTTTTAATCGCACCCATGCTTTATCTATTTATCCCTTTTTTGCAGATAACATAGCAATTATAACAAGAGCTAGACCAACTAATATAAAAGGAATACTTAATAACTGACCTGTACTAAGCCATAAGTCAGAGTGATAAGCTGCTTGCTTTGTTTTCACAAATTCAATCAATAAACGTGCAGTAAAGACAAGGGTAAGTAGGAGTCCAAATAACATACCTGCCTTATGTTTTATGTTTGTTTTTTTATAAAGCGTAAATAGAACAATAAATATAAATAAGTACGATAATGCTTCATAAACTTGGGCAGGGTGGCGAGGCAACATATCAACACGCTCAAAGATAACTGCCCAAGGGACAGAAGTCGGGATACCGACAATTTCAGAATTAAATAAATTTCCTGTACGTATAAAAGTAGCTACTAAAGCAGTAGGGATGGCTAAACGATCTAAAAGCCATAGATAGGAATATTCGCGGCTACGTTTAAAGAGATACAAACCGATTAGTGCGCCAATAGCTCCACCGTGACTAGCTAAACCTCCTTCCCATATTTTTAAGATTTTAATTGGATTACTAAAATAGTAACTAGGATCATAAAAAACCACGTGACCTAAGCGTGCACCTATAATAACGCCGATGATTAAAAACCAGAGCAGGGCATCTAAATCATTGATATTTTTATTCTCACGTTTAAATATCCATTGCATGATTTGAAAGCCAATTATAAAGCCCAACGCAAATAATAAACCATACCAATGAACAGTTAATGGCCCTAAAGAAACGAGAATAGGGTTAATATCCCAAGTAATATAATTCATTGCTTGTCCTTAAAAATTATGGATGAAAGGGAGTCTCTACCTGAATCCACATTCGATAGATTTAGGTAGTTATTTCACTCAAGGTTTTTAGCGGTTCGAGATTATTACTTTCACCCAGACGATACCGTTTTGCTTGGTTTAGCTGCTTACCATTCACGAAGATAGTATTATCAGAAAATGTAACTGTATTATCGGTTAAAAATTTTACGGCAGCAGGGTATATAAGGTGCTCGATTATATGTACTCGATCTGCCAAACTATTTTCAGTATCATTTTCTTTTACGCTAACAATCCCTTGGATAAGCACCGCTCCCGCATCTAACTCAGGGGTTACAAAATGAACACTCGCACCATGCTTTATTGCTTTATCTTCTAATGCCCTTTTATGTGTGTGTAAACCACGGTATAACGGTAAAAGGGAAGGGTGTATATTAATAAGCTTCCCTAAGTAGTGCGTAACAAAGTTGGCTGTTAAGATACGCATAAAGCCAGCTAAAACAATAATATCAACAGAGTAACCATCAATTATTTTTGACAGGGCAATATCAAAATCTTCGCGTGTATCATATTGAGTATGCTCAACAATATGGCTAGGAATATTAGCTTTTTTAGCTCTATCTAAACCTTTGGCATCTTTTTTATTGCTAATAACGGTTACAATCTTTGCGTTAATCTCGCCTGTTTCTATTTTATCAATAATGGCTTGTAAATTAGAGCCATTGCCTGAAATTAAAACAGCTATATTTTTAGATTTAGACATACTCTACATGTGCTTCTTCATCTTCAGAAGCTTCAATATTACCAATAACCCAGCTGTCCATTCCTTGTAAGCGGACAACATCTATTACGCCTTCAACTTGGTTCTCGGGTACAACCACAATCATTCCAATACCACAGTTGAAGGTGCGTAACATTTCGGAGTCTTCAATATTGCCTTTTTCTTGTAGCCAATTAAAAATTTCAGGACGTTTCCAAGCGTCTAAATTAATAACTGCTTTACTGTTTGCAGGTAATACACGCGGTAAGTTTTCGGTTAAACCGCCTCCTGTTATATGAGCAATAGCATGAACTTCATTTTGCTTCATCAGTTGCAAGATAGGTTTAACATAAATATTGGTTGGCTTTAACAAAGCTTTGCCTAATGTAATCTCTTTGTCATCATCTTTTATGGTGTTATCTAAAGAAGCGCCACTTATTTCTAGTACTTTGCGAATGAGAGAGTAGCCATTAGAGTGTGGCCCAGATGATTCGATACCAACCAATACATTTCCATACTGGACATTTGATTGATCAAGCATTTCATCACGCTCAACAACACCCACCGAAAACCCTGCTAAATCAAAGTCATCGCCCGCGTACATACCTGGCATTTCAGCCGTTTCACCGCCAATGAGAGAGGCTCCAGCTAGCTCACAACCATCCGCAATTCCCTTAATAACATCTTCAGCAACATTATTGTCTAGTTTTCCTGTGGCATAATAATCGAGGAAAAATAAGGGTTCAGCACCAACAACAATAATATCGTTTACACACATAGCCACAAGGTCAACACCTATTGTGTCGTATATTCCTGCCTCAATCGCTAGTTTTAACTTTGTGCCAACGCCATCTGTTCCTGAAACTAAAATAGGGTTGCTATATTTTGCTGGTATTGACATTAAAGCCCCAAAACCACCTATACTTCCAAGTACTTCAGGGCGTTTGGTACGCTGAGTGTGTGGTTTAATGCGATCGATCAGTGCATTACCTGTGTCGATATCAACACCAGAATCACGGTATGTTAGAGAGGTTTTATTATCGGACATCGGGGCAATCCTATGACTAAAATGGAATAGTGATTCTAGCATATTATCAAGCCAATATAAGATAAGCTATGCCCTAATTAGCTTATATTTGAACATTAAAAAACAATTATGGATAGAGCGCAGCAAATACTACAAAACACTTTTGGCTATAATGAGTTTCGCCACCAGCAGTCAGATATTATCAACACGGTGATAGAAGGAGGGGATGCCTTTGTTTTAATGCCCACAGGTGGCGGTAAATCTTTATGTTATCAAATACCTGCTTTAATTCGTGATGGCATGGGGATTATTGTATCGCCACTGATTGCGTTAATGCAGGATCAAGTCGGTGCTTTACGGCAGCTTGGGCTTAAAGCGGCATTTTTAAATTCATCTCAATCTGCTGAAGAGGCAAATTATGTTAAAAGTGCGTTATTTAATAATGAATTGGATTTTCTTTATGTAGCGCCTGAACGTTTGCTAATGCACTCAACTTTAAATATGTTGAGTAGAAGTCATATCGCCTTAATCGCCATTGATGAAGCTCATTGTGTATCCCAATGGGGGCATGACTTTAGACCTGAGTATCAACAGCTCTATGTGCTTGCAGAACGCTTTCCGAATATTCCCCGTATTGCGTTAACCGCAACCGCAGATGCAAGAACGCGTGATGAAATCACCAAACAGTTAGGGTTATTGCGTGCAAAAACGTTTGTTAGTAGCTTTGATCGTCCCAATATACGTTACACAATTTCTGAAGAGCAAAATGCTCGCGCTAAACTTTGGAACTTTATAGAAAACAATCATCCTAAAGATGCGGGTATAATCTATTGTTTATCAAGAAAAAAAGTAGAGTCTACTGCCGAGTTTATAGCAAAAAAAGGGCGTACCGCATTGGCTTATCATGCTGGAATGCCAGCAACGGTACGACAGCAACATCAAGAGCGATTTTTACGTGATGAAGGCGTGATTATTGTTGCAACCATAGCCTTTGGTATGGGGATTGATAAGCCCGATGTGCGTTTTGTGGCGCATTTAAGTTTACCTAAAAACATAGAAGCTTATTATCAAGAAACAGGCAGAGCAGGGCGCGATGGAGAGCCTGCGAATGCATGGATGAGTTATGGCTTACAAGATGTAATTACATTGCGTCAAATGATGGAAGGCGGCGAAGGAAGCTTGGAATATAAGCGTATTACTCAAAATAAATTGGATGCTATTTTAGGTTTATGTGAATCGACACGTTGCCGTCGTCAAACCATTCTTAATTACTTTGATGAAGCGCTAGAAGAACCCTGTGGAAATTGTGATAACTGCTTGAATCCACCCGAAAAATGGGATGCATCTATTGAAGCTCAGAAGGCTTTATCCGCAGTTTATCGCACAGGACAACAGTTTGGAGTGGCTTATGTAACGAATATATTAGTAGGGAAGACGGATGAGCGTATTCAGCGTAATCAGCATGACCAGCTTGCTGTATGGGGCTTGGGAAAAGATTTAAAACAAGTACAGTGGCGAAGTTTTTTCAGACAACTGATTGCACAAGGCTATCTTCATATTGATATGGAGCGTTATGGGGCTTTAGAGCTAACAGAAAAATCTAGACCCGTATTGCGGGGAGAAGAAAAGATCTACGCTAGAAAGTATAAGGCAATGAGTAAAGCTAATAAAAAACAAAGTCGTAAAGATGGCAACGTTAAACTGGCAGATAAAGACCTCTATGAAGCATTACGTGCAAAACGACTAGAAATAGCCGAAGAGCAAGGTGTGCCATCTTTTGTTATATTTCACGACGCAACACTGATGGAAATAGCACGAAAAAGACCGCAAACAGCGGATACTTTTCGCTATATAAGTGGAATTGGAGACACCAAGTTGGCACGCTATGGTGAAATATTTATGGAGGTAGTTAGTCAGTTTCCATTAAATGAACTGCTAAATAATAACTTCACTGAAACAATTAATGACACCTTAGCCTTACATCAAAGTGGTATGAGTGTAGAGGAAATAGCAAAACAACGAGGTTTTGCAGTTTCAACTATTTATACTCATTTTTCTGAAGCGATTGAAGCGGGGCTATTACAAGCCAAAGATATTCTAGACTTATCTGAGGATGATATTACTTTAATTGAAAATATGGCTGAATCATTGCGTACCAAGGAAGAACAAACATTTAAGCCTTTGTATACCACACTAGAAGAAAAATGGGAGTATGGAATTTTGAAGTGCATTGTTGCAGGAATGTGAATTTGTGGCTTTAAATTGAAAATATGCTCATTTTCATAATAATAAAACTACGCATAATGGTTATTATGTTAAATAGAAAGGGTAAAAAGAATCACTATTATTAAAAATCGCCGTAAAAACCTCAATTGAGTAAAATCCAGATCAGATTTAGAATGATGTAAGGATTACTATTCTGCCTGCTTATTCTTAGGCATAAGCTTCAGGCAAAAAAAATCCTGCTAAAAAGCAGGATTTTCTTAAATTACGATAAAGAGATTTATCGTACATAATTGGTGCCGATGGCCAGAGTCGAACTGGCACTGCTTGCGCAACACGCCCCTCAAGCGTGCGTGTCTACCAATTTCACCACATCGGCATATTTAAAAATTTTACTTTGGAACGTCTGAAGGCGCATCACTTTTACTTTTTGTATCAACCTTTTCTTCTGATGTTCCAACACTTGTTGGAACATCGGCAGGTGCTGGTATCGGAGCTGGTTTAACCTCTTTAACAACTTCTGTTTGAGGTACTACAGATTTTTCTGCTGATAAATTATTATCTCCACGATGCGAAACAATCCATGCTAATACTAATGAGTTAGCAAAAAAAACAGCCGCTAAAATACCTGTTGCGCGTGTAAGGAAATTGCCAGAGCCACGCGACCCAAATACTGTCCCTGATGCGCCACCGCCAAAGGCTGCGCCTGCATCAGCGCCTTTACCATGCTGCATTAATACAAGACCAATAATGGATAAGGCAGCGACTATTTGAACGATAAGTAAAACATTGTAAATCATATAATGATAGTTCTTCTAAGTATTTATATTATAAAGCTTTATTATCAACCTGCTGTGCAAATTGCTAAAAAATCTTCTGCTTTTAATGAAGCGCCACCGATTAAACCACCATCGATATCTTCCATTGATAAAAGTTCGTTTGCATTCGTTGCATTCATACTTCCACCGTATAATATCTGAACTTTTTCTGCGACTTCTGCATTCATCGCCGCTATTTTTCCGCGAATAAACTTATGTACGTCTTGGGCTTGTTCAGGTGTAGCTGTCATTCCTGTGCCAATTGCCCATACAGGCTCATAAGCGATAACAGCATCTAATAATGAGTCTACACCTTCTAAGTCTAGCACAGCGTCTAATTGACGAGAAACAATCTCTTCTGTGATTCCCTGCTCTCTTTCTTCAAGAGATTCGCCCAAGCATAAAATAGGCTTTATACCTGCCTTTCTCGCAGCAGCATATTTATTGGCTGTATCGGCATCTTGCTCACCATAAAGACTACGGCGCTCAGAGTGACCTACAATAACGTATTGAGTGCCAAAATCATTCAGCATTGATGCTGAAATTTCACCAGTGAAAGCCCCTGCTTCGTGCTCAGAAATATTCTCTGCGCCAAAACTAACATCGCTATCAGCTAACAGATCTGAGACCATTGGGATATAGATATAAGGAGCGCAAACAACAACTGTGCTTTTAACATCTGACATGCCAGCAGTTATACCACTTAATAATGATTGAATGCTCTCTTTCGAGCCATTCATTTTCCAGTTTCCAGCAACGAGTGTTTGACGCATCTAAATTACCCCTAATCTATTGTTTTAAAAGGTAAGCCAAGCTAGTTTTAGCTAGTTTTTTTCACCTTTACTAAAAGCCATGTAAATCAATCGCGAAAGATTAGCGTTTGTGGGTGTATAAAGCAAATGTTTTCCTCAAAGTCGTGCTAATTTATCTGCTGATATTTAACCTGAATCCGTGAGGTCACTACGGCACAGGACGCAAGCTATTGATTC
>CAZQTJ010000083.1:0-7726 GCA_964596035.1 uncultured Cocleimonas sp.
CTACTTATTATTCATTCCTTAGCTTGATGATAATAGGTGTTTCTTTTCCCTTATTAGCGGTAATGGTATGTCCTGAAACACTTATTTTAGAGCGCGATACTCCTTTTTTTACTAAATAGTCTCTAATGGCTACACCCTGTGCATAAGCAATGTCAGAATCATTGGCGTAGATGATTAAGTCTATAGGAGCGTGATAATAAGCTTTTATCGACTGGCTAACTTGATCTAAAGTTGCATATGATTCATTAGATAAATGAGTAGATTTAGCCGTGAATTGTATGGTTGAAAGATCAATGTTATCGAGTGTTTTTGCTGTTATAGTGCTATCTCTTTTTATATTTATAGAAGGTGTTGCTACATTTTTCTTAGATGAGGGTGGTTCTAAGAAGGCATTAAAGTCTTCGATAATACTGAGTAATTCCGTAGGTTCATTATTTTTTTCTATTATCTTTTTATCAACTTGATCTGTATTAGTTATTTCGCTAGATAGCGCTATAGTTGCAATTTTTTTTGTATGTTTTTTTAAGTTATCAGCCTTTATTATTTCTATTGATTCAGGTATTTTTTCTGCTGTATTGAGAGAGACAAGTTGAATATTATGTGTTTCGATCGGTTTTCTTTCTATTAATATAGGCGCTTCATATTTAGGCTTGAGTAAAGCCCGTTTCTGCATATTTTCCATTATCTTATCTATATCAGAAAGCTGATTTTTTTCGGTTTCAACTACTGTTGTAGCAACTTCTAGACTTTTATTTTCTTTAATTTTTTTATGGGGGGTTAAAGTAGCATGCCCTTCAATAATAGGAAGGGTATCTAATATTTCTGGACTTATTTTAGCCGTATCTTTCACATTTAATTGATTGCGAATAGTACGCGTACCAAAAACACTTAAAGATAGTTTTTCGGCTTTCTCTGAAATTTCTTGACTAGCAACCTCGCCTTTAAGCACACCATCTCTTCCTGAAAAAGAAATATCAGCTAATATATTATTTTGTTGTAAAACAGATTTTACATTAGAGGTTAATTTTGCCTCTACTTTCGGCTGTATAAGGTAGACAGAAATAACGATTAAAGATAGGGAAATAGGTCCCATCAACATGGTTGCTAATAATGTAATATTTTTTTTTGTCGTTTTAATCATTACACTCCCCCTAAGGATTAATATGATAAGAAATTATTTTGAAGTCGTATGTAATTATTGTTAGTGATTAAGCCTAATATCTATTTTCGATTATGGCGTATTTAGTTTTTACTGAGAATTTACTTCAGATTACTGATGTGTTTATGCTTCTCTGTGGTAACAGGTAACCACTCATATTAAATTTTTAATCGTTTGTTTTTCATTCCCCATAAAAAAAGGCTAGTCAATAAAAATTGACTAGCCTTTTCCTGAATCCGTGAGGTCAATGCGGATAAAAGGTTAGAGAGATCTACTACGGAATGATCCTCATGCTATTGATTTTACTGAGGTGTTTTTCAGTATTACAGTGACGCAATATATTTATATTAGGTCGCATATTTGCATTGTTTTGTGTGAAAGTATTTATGCCGATAATTTATCCAATAAGTTTTTAGCCTCTAAGCATTGCTTTTTGCTTCCTTCTTCAGGGATCTCATGTAATATTTCTATTGCTTCATCGGACATGTCCATATCCATATAAGCTTTTGCAATATCTAACTTAATAGATGCTTCTATTGATTCTTCTTCACTCGCAGAAGCAATAATATCTGGCACGTCTTGTACAGTAGTTGTTGATTTTTTGTGGTTGTTTTTTACTACCGCATGTAAAGGAGGTTTATCATTCTGGGCCTGTCTAATAGGAGGAATAGATTCAGATACCGCAACCCTTTCAGCTTGAGAGAAAGAACGCTTAAATAAATATCCGAGGATAGAAAGTAAAAACAAAGCAGGTAGTAACCAAGTCCAAGGAGGTATACTCGAACTATTACCCTGCGTAGTAACAGAACTATTGCTGTTTGGTGTCTGTCTAATTCGCTCAAGCTTCTTTTCCATTGCAGCTATCTGTTTGTCAAGAAGGGCATTTTCCTTATCTGTATTGAGTAATTTATTTTCTAATTTTTCAATCTTTTTCTTAGAATTTATGATGTCAATATTGAGGCTTTCTACCTCTTGAGTTTTTTTGTCTAATGCAAGTTGTAGAGAGCTTAATTTCTGTTGTAATTTGGTATTTTCTTTTCTTAGTTGGCTAATAACAGCATCCTTATTGGAAGAACCCGATTGTCCTTTTTTAGTTAATGTTTGCGACATTTTTTCTAAGGATAATTCTAATTCTGATATTTTTTTCTGAAGCTGTTTTAACTCTGCTGATTTGCTTTTCTTTTCAAGCTCTAATTGATCTATCTTTTGCTTTTGTGTTTTAAGTGTATTTTGTAATTCTTGCGTAAATTTTTCTGTTGTCCCGCTAGAAGAAGTTGTTGAAAGTCCTCTTCTAGATAAAATCTTTTCTAATTGAGAGACTTTGATTTTTAAAGATTCTAGCTCAATATTTTTAATAGAACTATTCGTTGTAACTTTTTTTGTCGATGTAGCATTAATAGCTGTGGTTTGTACTGCTTTCTTATTTTCTTTTGTCGTTGCTTTTGTGCTTTTGGTTAATTGTTGTCTACTTTGGATTAGTCGCTCAATTTCATCTACTTTTGTTTTCTTTTTATCTGAAGGAGAAGCGACGATATCCGTATTTTCTTCTATTTTAGCTTTATCCGCAGTGCTATTTAAATTTTCTAATGGCAATATCTTAAAGTTACCCGTCTGACCTTTCTGAAAATAGCGATAGTGTTTTTTGATGGTATTAATTGCTTCGGTTCTATCAATTGTAGCAATTAGTTTTTCATTAGGGAGAAGTAGAGTAGCTCCTCTAAGGAGAAAATGAATATTTCCGCCAATGAAAGCATCAGGATTAGATCGCAAAATGCCTATCATAATTTGCTGCTGGGAGAGATTTGATTTTGGGTAGTTGCGTGAAACAATTTGCCCTAAAGTATCACTTCCTTTTACTGGACCGTAGATAGATTTGCTTGAATTATCAATATGATTTTCCGCATAACTCACAGGCGTTATCACTAATCCTAAAGTTAATATTAAGATTAGAACGGTCATTTGAGTAATACGTTGTATGGATACCTGCATTATTTTTTTTCTACGCATTGTTTCATGCATCATATATTTTCCACTAAAGCGCCGCTAAGACCTTTCTATTAGGACGCGCTTACAATGAATAGTGATAAGCTTTTCATCATAATAATTTTCTAGCTATATAAATCCATCTAAAAGCCAATTATTTTCACATCAATATTCTTATGCTGTTGTATTATTTCGACAGCATATGAAGTTTAGGGAGATAGTGGGTTTACAATATTTTCCCTGTACTTTCAGCAGCTCTTTTTACATCCAAAAATATTAAGCCTAGTCGTGCATTTGGTTTTGCTAAAACAGTTAATACCGCATCATGTCCTGCATGTGTCATTAAAATATAGCCGTTATCACCTTTTATAAGTACTTGTTCTAAAGCACCACGACCTAATTCTTCGGCGGTTCTATCGCCAAGAGATAACATGGCAGCACTCATAGCACCCACACGATCTTCATCCATACCTGCTGGTAAAGCAGCGGCCATCATTAAACCATCCGTTGAAAGTACTGCTGATGCTTCTATATCTGCTGTAGAGCCATTCAGGTCACTTAAAATTGAGTTAAGCATTTCAGAACGCATAACTTAGTCCTCCGTTATTTATTATAAATAGGGTTTATTTGAATCGTTTATATCATGTCATAGCGGGTAGATAGTGCCCATATGATTTCTTTATAGCTATTTTGGTTGAACTGGGGCATACCTGCGACGATTAAAGCAAAGTGGTCATCGCCAATGTGGATTGGCCAAAAGCCGATTTCACTATTACCCGATGAGTCAACCAAGCCCCATGCTTGTTGCCTATAGCCTAAATTTCCTTGCAACAAGGATTGATGATGTTGATATACATTGCTTAAATTGGCACTCATTGCTGCTAGTTCTTCTGCAACTTCATGAGGAAAACCTACTGTGCCAAGGTATAGACCTTGAGATCCTGCTAGTACTACTTTACCTTCATCTGATAATGATTTTAGTTTTTCTTTTAGCAAAAGATCAAGAGATTCTTGCGGGGCATCTTCAGGATCTTCAGTTCCATAAATAAAACCAGCGTCTTGTAACCAATGAACAAACTCTAGTGCATTTTTCTTTTTTAAACCACTAAAGGCACAAGCAACCTTAATGTTAAATAGTGGGGTTTCTAATTGACGCAATAGATTATGTAAAAAGTTCCGTCCTGGCTCATCTTTACTCTCTTGAGTTGCATAGTAGCAACCCGCAGGTGTAATTCCTAGATAGAGATCTTGCTGGGGAACATAATTACTCATTATGAAGATACTCCTGGGTCTAAGGACAATAGAAGCCCTTGTATTAATACTGAAACATCCTTTCTTGAACGTGCATCTACTTCAAAAACGGGAGCGGAATATCCTAATTCATCCAACCATTTTCTATAGTTATCTATATTGGGAGTACGCTGTAAATCCATTCTCGTGATACCGACAACCATTTGTTGTTCTTCAATGAACTCTTTAAAAGCACCTGTATAAAATTTCAAATCCTGATAAGGGTCTTGACGCGTATTATCCATCAGAAGAATTAAACCAATTCCCCCTTTTGTTAGAATACTCCACATAAAGTCAAACCGTTCCTGACCCGGTGTGCCATATAAATGAACACGTTCATTCTCGCTGACATTAATAACACCATAATCCATCGCTACAGTGGTATCACTTTTGCGCTTTTTTGTCATGTCAGATGCATTTTGATCTGTCGTAACAGGGGGAATATCACTGATAGATACGATGGCGGTTGTTTTTCCTGAACCTACAGGACCTGTAAATATAATTTTTCGGTTAACAACGCTCATCAGGAAGAGCCCCCCCCTTTTAATAAACGGTTAAATAAGCGTGAAATTAAACCACCACCCTTTTTCTTTGGTTTAGTCTTCATTTGTTGCTTCACTCTCTTTGGATCGCGTTCTATTAAATCCAGTGCATCAGCTCCATTGTAAAAAGCAAAGACATAACGCTGTGGAATTCCTAATTTTGATGACATTTCGAATAAGGTATCTGGAGAATGATGCCATAATGCGGCAATTCTCATACTGTAAGGAAAAGCTTCTATACGCGTAAAGCTAGGCCAATATTTTAAGGCTGTTTTCTTTCCTATATCTAAAGTAGCAGGTAGACGACCTTGAGAAGCTAATAAGCTATTTGTCCACATAAAAGATTCTAAACTATGTATATGTTCAGGTTGTTCGCTCATTTTTAGTTCTAGCTTCCCTGTTTCAATACTACTTAAAATATGAAGGTTCATCTCACCCAATTTAACTTCTGAACGTGAAAAAGCAATAAAATCCTTATTATCTATTAGTATTTGCGTAAAAATGAGGTGTTCGTTCGGTAATATGAAAACAGAATGTGGTTTAGATTGAACCTCTACGATCTGTTGAGATTGCTTAGCTAACCGTACACCCGCAATTAATTTACCAATGAAGTGATTTTCAGGAACGTAACGTGATACTTCTGAGCTAGCAGTGTAATCACTATTGTTTCCACATAATTCTTGCCACCGATTTTCACGTTGTTCTGCTTCGAGTTTTATTTCTTCTGGTGTTTTAACGTTCTTTTTAAATACTTTTTGTGTTTCAAGCTTTGGCTTAGCAGTCGCTATATTTTTGCTATGTTTAACTGGATTATCGGATGTTATTAAAGGGGCTAATAGTTTTTTATTCTCAAAAGTACTTGATTTCGGAGTGGTGGTAGTTTTTTTGTCTAAATTTGAAGTCGTTTTTGGTTTTATTGGCATGATATCTTCGCCAATATCATCCTCGGTATTGTTTATTTTACGACTTGGCAAAGGAGATTCTTTTAAAAGCTCCTTGATTGATGTTGCTGCCGCGATTAGGTTTTTGGATGATAATGGTTTTGGCACCCATACCGCTCTATCTACTTGGTGATTTTCAGTAGACAGGATTATGCGAGGTATTTTTGAGTCAGCATAGTTATTATCCCAATGAGCTTGAGCACCTGGAAAATCATAGTCAATGATATAAGCTTCAACTTCAGCTGAATTCGTTGCAATATTAAAAACCTTCTTTCCAATCCCTGAAATAAAGAATTTTAATATCGACTCATTTTGTTTACTGATATCCATTAATTCGACAATTAATGGTTTTTGAGAGGATTCTTGGAACATTAAAAACAACCCATGTTATTATTTTTCGCCCCATGTGCTGGAACTTTTTTGGCATTCTTTCCATTCTTCTGAAAGAGAAACACCTTGGCTAAGTAGATTCTTGGTTAATTGATCAAATTGATTTTTATCTTTACTGTATTGATAAATTGTTAATAATTCTTCTTCTACTTCTTTGGAGTCTGGAGATTTTAATATTTCATTTTCCAATAATTCTTGGGCTACATCTAGCTGTCCGTAATCTAAACAAGCTCTCGCTTCTTCAAGAACATTGGTATATCCCGACTTTTCCTCGGTGCCTTTTTCTTGATATAAAAGTGGCGTACCAACACATTGACCAGTACTTAATACTGAACCTGCTTGCCAGCAATGATGTGTTTTATCATCTTTCGAATTTTGCTTTATCCATTGAGTAAAAAAAGAAAATTCATCATTCGTGAGGTATTGTTCAGATAAATCGAGTAACTTTTTTCTTAAAGGATACCCTGCATTATCTAAGGCTAGAAATAAATCTTGTAATGAACCAGGTAGAAAGTTGGATATATCACTGTTATTTTGACCTAATAATATCCGTTGTGTATGGGCGCGTAAATCTCGAGGATAACGAACGATATGGTGAGATAGGGTGCGCCAAGCAGAGAGAGAGTTATACTCTTCGTCTATTTTCAATGATCTTTCGCCTGCTAGGCCAAAGGCATAACCCATTTGCAATGAGCTAGGGAATACGGATGATTTGCTGGTCATTTTACCTAATTTTAACCTTGTGGTGTTGGTTCACGTCAACTATTATTAAATTTCAGCCTAAATTGTTTCATTTAATAATCATGTTATTTGAACATTTTCCTACTACTATACTCATATTGGGATAAACTGTCCAAATTTGATTTATAAGTGGTATGTATGTTGGCTTTTTTCTATCATTATGTGGGTATAGCCAACAATCGAGCAAAAATCAAGCTTAGCAAAGGGAAAATATGTTTTTTTTAATTCTGCAAATGGCATTCTTACTGGTTATCGCACTTTCTATTGGCGTTATATTGGGCTGGTGGCTTAATAAATTAAAAACAAGGCAATCAATAGCAAATGCAACCCCTACATTAGATGCGACTCAAGGTCAGCAGTTAGCATTAAAAAATCAATTGAATAAGTGTTTCGAGGATAATGCAACCTTACGTAGAGAGCTGAAAGCTGCTGAGGAAAACTTAACTAAAACAGTAACACCAAAAGTTGATAAAAAATCACAGGATCATAATTTGCAAGAAAAGTTTAATGTCCTCCTAGATGATTTACAACTTAGAGACGATACAATTTCTTCTTTAACAGCAGAGCTTCAACAATATAAAGATAAATAGATAATCAAACACCTAGTCATAATAAAGAGGTGCTCTTTAACCTGAATCCGTGAGGCTACTACGGCATGATGAACAAGTTATTGATTCCAC
>CAZQTJ010000084.1:0-3409 GCA_964596035.1 uncultured Cocleimonas sp.
GTGGCAAGTTTGGCTTCTCTGGCGGCTTGTTCTGCTTGTTGCTGGGCTTGTTGTTGTTTTTCTTGCTGTGCTTTAGCCTCCTGTTGTTGTTGCTCTTCTTCTAGCTTTTCGCGCTGTTGTTGTTGCATTTTTACAATATTTTGATGCCATGTCTGACTGCTTTTATTGTCTTGCCAAAGCGGTGTATTGTTTGCCAACTCAACAACAACCCAACCAAAGGAGGTAAGTTGTTGTGATTTTGTATCGCTTGCAGCCAGCCATAGTGTTTTTGCTTCTTTCTCAAAACGAGGCTTATCACCTCTGCCTTGCATTATTTTTATTGAGCGCACGCCGTCGAGCGTCATTGCTGTTGCGCCACTGTGACGACCTAAGCGTAGTATCATTGCTTGCTGTTTATTAAGGCGTTGGACAAGCTCACCTTGTAGCAGTTGCTCTAGTTGTTGCAACCATTCAGGGTCGGCATAGTTGAGTGACTTTAGTAGTTTAATTTCTTGTTGAAGTTGGGGTAGATAAAAGTCATTACATGCACTGAAAATATCTTCAATTTTCCATTGTAATTTTTTTGCTACTTGCTGTTTATTAGGCTGAATTGTATTGATATTTTGTAAATTTATTTGCGTAGAAAAGGCGTGAGCTAACATGCCTGAGACGCATTCTAGTTGTTGGAATAAGCCTTTTTGTTCTGCTTGTGATTGTACTAAACGTCCATTTTTATGTTGTATCTTTTTTTGTCTATTAACAGCAAAGCGAACCTCGCTACTGTAACGATGTTGGGTTTCGGTCCACTGTGCATCGCTAATACTGACAAGACGCATGGGGTCTTTGCTTATCTCACGCATATTGTATTGAAATAGGCGTTGTTGTAGTTCGTTGTTGCGTTCTTGATAGCCTTTGTGGTTTTTTTGTAATGGCTTACCTTGGTTTATCTGGTTAAGTAGCGCGGTACGAATAGCACCTTTAATGCTGCTACCAGATAAAATCGGACGATGACTTACAGGGTTGTAAAAGGTACGTTCGATTTCTAGTTTATTAATGACTTTTTTACCACCCGATTCGTGCTGGGCAATTTTCCCTACACGGCTTTCATACATATTCGCTACGCCTGTTGCGACAGGTAAAAAGTGCGCTGATAATGCCATGAGAGTATTTTTATTCCGATAAAAAAAGCCTTGCAGCGCTTTTATCATTGTCTCATCGGCTTTTCCTGAGACTAATTGGTTTAGTTGGCGACGTTGCACAGGGCTAAGTGCTTCGAGTGCAATATAAGGGTCAAATTCAAACAATGTTTGCTCATGTATAACGTAATTACTGGGGTCGTAGGTTTCATCACAACCTATATGTACAGGCGCAAGGGTGCTTATTTTTAAGGGGTAATGTTGCTGGGTTTTCATGTGTTGTTCTCCCCTTTGCTATTAATATAAATAGGAATAACAGCCGCATAGGCCTGCTGTACCGTTTCTGGAATGCTAAGAGAAATAGGCTGTTTTTTAGCGCCTAGACCTTGTCCAAGAAAAAGCTTATCGGTGTTTTGTTGAAAAACTGCGCCCGTATCAGCCATTAAAATCGGGTTTTTAAATGGATTGCCTTTATGTACCCCTGTATCACCATGACGACCAAAGCGGGTAAATAGTTGGTAATAGCTTGTTGCTGCATTATAGCCTAGACCTTGTGGCGCGATTGGCGATAATGTCATTAGGGCATTGGCTTGTGGATGTGTTTTCCAGTCGCTGGCAATACCTTCATTGACGATAAATTTACCTAAGCCGATGGTCGCATCACGCCCAAAACCAAAGTTGCCAATATCTGTTAAACAGTCTTGAAGTTCTTGCTGACTAAAACGTGTTTCGTCGAGTAAAAAATGACATTGTAGCTCTGTGTTGTGTTGATACCATGTTTGTGTCATACCATAAGGCGCAAAGCTGTCATCCCCCATTTCGCCTGTCGTGCCTGTCATGCGGTTTATGCTGTTATGTGGTTGCAGACGTTTTTCTTGCCATTGCGCTGTTGCATCAGGGCTTATATCTGCCGTGGTTTTGCAGTGGTTTATCCAATCATATACCGCCTGTTGAAGCTCGCTAACAGGCATCCATATTTGTTTTTTGATTTTTTTACGCTCTGCCATCTCTATTTTTGTAAAAAAATTAGCAGGAAGGCTAGGCTTAGGCAAATAACCTGCGGGGAAAGCGTCGGAGGCAATTAAAAAGGGCTGCTGTTCGGTGTAACCTTCTAATAATTCAGTTAAACGCTCAACACCATAGCGATTATGTATTGCCCAGCAGAGCTGCCCAAATAGGGTGTCACCTATCAGGGGCGTGCCAAAAGCAGAGAGGGGTTGTAAGGTGATGCTTATTGCTTGCATGGTGTTTTTTACCCTAGATCAAAACTTTTTAGGCGTTGCTGATAGCTGTCTTGCTTTAATTTAATCTCAATTTTTCCATAGCCACGCGAGCCAGAACCACCTAAGCCTGTAATTTCTAATAATTTAAGCCCACGAATGAGCATATCCAAGAGGTCTTCCTCGTTATGGACGCGCACGCTGACCGCAAAGTCAAACACCGAACCTGCGGGAACACGCTCGGTATTACGCGGATGTTCTGCCGTGCCTTTAATACGGTCAATGGTATTTTCCATTTTTGTTTCGGTGAGTAGTAAATTACGCTTTGACATCATTTCAATCCACTTTTCACTTAGGTTGCAGTCCCAAAAAGCAAGGCGTGTTGGGCCTATATCACGTAATAAATCTTCATTTGTTCCTGGTTTTGGTGCGCCACCAAAGAGACGGATAATATTTTTAGCGGCATCAATATCCTCACCCTTTAATTCGGCTAAATGTTCAAAAGAAACGGGTCTACCATCCGTGATTCCTATGAGTCCTGCCTCCCACTCTAATAAGCTACGCATTTTTCCTTTGATGCTAGAACCAGGAATATAAGGTTGTTGCGTAATTGGGTTTTTAATCACAGGGCTGTCTGTACCGCCAATGTGCATTTCTGTATTACCACTACCAATATGCAAGCCTGTCAGCAAGGTGATAGAGCCTTGTATTTTTTCTACTTTACTGAGTTTCATTTATTGTTCTCCTTGCTTTAGTCTTTTGGGCGTTCTACTTTGTAAAAGCCCATAAAGGCTTCCATAAACAATTTAAAGTGCTTCATACTTTGCGGGTCATTCACTTGATTCAAGCAGTGATTAATAAGCTTAACGTAGTTACTGTCTACCAACTTACGCCCTTCCGCATAAGCTGTTTTGGCATTTAGCATTTTAATAAAGGGCAACATTTCGGCAAACTTATCGGCTTGCTCCTCTTTATCTGCATAATTTTCTAGTAACATGACTTTGTTTTCCCACATCACAATTTCATCGTAAAAACGGCGTAACTGAGTGGGTTTGTTTGACTTTGTATTGTTTG
>CAZQTJ010000084.1:3509-7627 GCA_964596035.1 uncultured Cocleimonas sp.
TTGTTTGACTTTGTATTGTTTGCGATTGTCTTTGCCGTTTCGCTGGCTATTTTATTAAACAATTCGGCGGAAAGTTCTTTGGCTTGTTTGTTTAAAATGATTTTCCCTGTATCGAGGGTAGGTAGATAGTTTTGACGTCTACCTCTAGTATTTTGATGGCTCATATACTTAATTCTCGGTGTGTTTATCGTTGCTGATAGAGATAATTAAATAAGGCAACCCGATAATGACTGCCTTTATTTTTAATGCCTGTAGCGGCAATATCGTGGGCTAATTCTTGTAAACCCTGTCTACGTTGTTCAGCACTTAGGGTTTTGTTATTGTCTAACATTCGCTGGGTACGATAAGCAAAATACGAATGCCAAATGGATTGACTCGGATCTGTTTTCACCTTGTTTTCCATCTCGACAAGGTTTAGCAAACCGTAAACATAGCCTGTACTTAAATGATACTTTTCAACGAGGTTTTCTAAATGCTCGCCTTGTTGTATCAAATTAGAAAACTCATCCCAAAACATGACCTCTGAAAAACAGCTCACGGCATTTTTAGGGTCAACTTCCTGATTTTTAGGGTTATAACTTTTAGCATTTTCTAAAGCCTGCTCACTCATCTCTGCCAGATGGTTAATCGGCATCCCTGCTTTAGTGGTACTTAAACCAACCGAAAAATGCACTTCCTCGTTGTAAGCAACATAGCGTTTAAATTCATCACGCATTTTTTCGGCCAATTTAATTTGCGAATGCCAAGGACCGATCAAAAAGAAGTCGTCACCTCCTGCAAACACGGTATAACTATTTTTATAGTTGTTATCATTAGCGCATAGCCACGGTAGATACACTGTAAAAAAAGCATTCACTTGACGAGATAATGCCGCCATTTTGGTGAATGTCGGTGCGCCTAAGCCATTTTGAAAAATCATGCCTAAATTATCAATATCACCTTTTAAACTGCTTAATGCTTTTACGCCTTTCCAAACCTCCTTGTCATCTTGTTTTCGATCTTCACAAGCAATTAAATTTAGATTTTTTATTTGCTCTAACTCAAACTGCTCATCATCCTCTTTTAAAGGAGTGTACTTGCCACGCTCTTTTTCACTCAAGCTCAAGTCATCAATCAGTGGGACATAACCATTAATAGCGCGTTTAGCATAGCCGTTCCATAAACACTGATTCGCATCTGCGGACGGTAACGAGAAATCCCAAAAACGTCGTAGCGTATTATTTTTAATTAAAGGTGAATAATGACCACTACTATCGCTGTCATCGGTAAAGGTGACAAAATAAGAAAAAATGGGTAAACCCAATGAATTCCTATTGATTTTTTCTTTGCTAATCATCAAGCGTTTAAATTTCGTCAGTTTGCTACCAATATCAATTTGATCTTTTGCCAGTTGGCTCACGAGCAAGCCTTTATAGTCAACTAAAGCAGGCGAACGTCCATCTATTGGACAGACCGCATGGTCTTGATCGTTACGAAACTGGGCTAAAAAATCTTCAAATACCGCAGGAGTATCGTTATGACAAAGATTCAAGCGTTTGTATTTCACCTGATCGAGTGAATTAAACAGTTTTGTAATCAATGTTTTAAAGGGAGAATCCCCATCCCCTTTTCCTGCGACAAAGTCATTACAGCAAGCACTTTCCCACGCGAAACTAATGCCAGATTGTCCCCATGTGTGTGTTAAGAACCATTCATCTAATTCCTTTTGTACAGTAACTAATGTTTGTTTTGTTTTATCGGTATTTGGCGCAACAATTAAGAACTTTCCTGCGGCATTAATGACTTGACTGGTGCTAGGCAATGCCAACTCATCGAGTATTTTGAGTGCGGCGCATTCGCTTAATAAAGAGACATAAAAAGAACGACCACGCAACAATTTAGCGGTATATTTATTGGTTTCGCTACCCGCAGAAAAGATAAATTTTTGAATACCAAAAAAGTCCCCTTGAATTAGCAAAAACTTATCTTCATCCCAATCTTGAGCGTATTTCATCGCCTTTGTCGCTACGGCTACATCATCTTTACGATCATGATGATACCGCCATAATGCGGTTGCTAACGCTGCTGTTGTGCGCGAATGGTCATATAATGACACTTCAGGTTTGGCATTAAATGCCGTTGCAGAAGGAATAGCGTGGGTATAATGTCCCCAGAGTGTTTCAAAATGATCCAACCAAAGTGGTAAGTTTTTTTTATGCGCATTGGGAATATCGTCTAACGCTTTATAAAACTCATTCCATAGCTTTAAATACTCTGCCTGTGATTCTTTTTTGTTATTTGCCTCACACTGACTCGCTTTTTCAGGAAACAGCGCATTAACACTCAATGCTTTCAGTGCATAGCGATATTTAAAGTCTGTTTTAGCACGCTTTTCAGGCTGATTAATTTGCTCCATCAAGGTAATTTGACGTGCGGTGTAGTGAGTTTTTCCTGTAATAGTGCCTTCGTCTGCCTTGTTATACTCCTCAAAACTATCACGCTCAAAACCAGAGGCCACTCGGTCTGCCGTTGCAATAATCCACTGCAAAAAAGTCTCAGGTTTATGATGCATCGCCGCCGCATTAATTAAAGAATCATCCGTATTGTCAGACCTCCAAGAAGCAAAAGGAAAGACATTATTTCCCTTGAGAGGTGGCAACTTCTCTTCCAAGCAATCAATCGCAATCGCAGTATAAGCCGCATGAACATGCGTATGACGATTATTGTAATGAGGACAATAAAGTAGCTTGTTAATATCAGCTAATGTATTCCCCTGTTCATCTTTCTTACTGCCCTCAGGAAGCCGCGCACGCTCGGCAAACTTACCCAAATCATGTAAAAAAGCCGCCAACGCAACACGGCTACTGGCAGAAAGAGTATCTTGTTGATTCATTAGTTAAAAATCTCGACGAATGGTTGTTTTACCAACAGGCTATAGTAGGGGCTGTATAAACACAAGCACCGCAAGCTTGCCGTTTTTGAGATAAATGAGAGAAGGAAAAGCTCAGGGATTGTCGGGTAATAGCTTATGTACTGTGCCGCAAATAATAAAAAAGCGGTCTTTTATGCAAGTAAAGAATATCTCTTTATCATCCCTTTTTAATCAGGTCTCGTTGTAAACTTGCACTAATAAAGTAAGAAAATAATTTTATTTCTTAATCCCTTTTTTATAAGGACTATTTTACCATCACAGCACAGTACATAAGCTATTACTTGGAGCAGGGTGTGACCATCATATCTATTCAAAATGCGATTGATACACACGGCACACCCTACTTTAAAAACGCCTATACTCCCTAGCTTTTATCTAAATGAGATTGAAATATCTCATCCGCCAAAGCAATCATTTCGCGATAAAATGGTTTTGTATTTTTCCCCTTTTTATTGCCAGCACACAATAAAACAGCTTGTCGCTCTGGATCAAAGGCATAAAAAACACGTAACGGTCTTCCTTGACTTTGTATTCTTAATTCTTTCATATTTGGAAATTGAGAGCCTTGCAAAGTATCAGAATGAGGGCGAGATAAACGTGGTCCGAGTTCGTGTAATAAATGCAATTTTACTAATACATTTTCACGATCTTTATCATTGAGTGAGTCATACCAATCATCGAATGGATCGGCAGTTGTTATATTCCACATAGGTTTTATCCTGTATATATTAAGAAATAGATTTATTGGTTTTAAATTTCAAGTGCAAGTTTTTAAAATATTCATTGTTTCATGATTTATCTCCTTATTTAGTTGTAAACTAACTCTGTTTATGGGTTGAAATTATAGCTATTTCCATTAGGCAGTTCAACATTAATACTTAAATGCCCCCCTAATGAGTCAATGTATTTTTTTAATGTTGATAGCTTTAACTTTTGTCCCGACTTCTCAATGCCTGCAATAGTCGGTTGCTTAACACCCATTAATACTGCGAGTTCTTGTTGAGTTAAGTTTAATTGCTTACGAATCTCCGCAAGATGTATTTCTAGTAACATTGTTTCAGC
Organism: uncultured Cocleimonas sp.; assembly: GCA_964596035.1. Lineage (GTDB taxonomy): Bacteria > Pseudomonadota > Gammaproteobacteria > Thiotrichales > Thiotrichaceae > JAGLBW01. Next base: position 7,483 of record CAZQTJ010000084.1, read on the forward strand.
TTTTTCTTTTGCTGCTTTTACAATGCTTGGCTTTTCTTGCTGGAGTAATTGTTCAAATGTTCTAGACATGATGATCTCTGCTTCTTACGAATATAGGTTGCAGACTATATTTGTAAGAAATAAATGTCAACACTTATTGAGTATT
>CAZQTJ010000085.1:0-7554 GCA_964596035.1 uncultured Cocleimonas sp.
AAATAAATATTTCTAACTATTCACCATTAATACCGTCGTCACAAGTTCTAAATAAATTGTTTTATACAAAGGTTTTGCACGTTGTTTAAACACTGTCCTTTTTTGAACATCACGAATATTTAAGTGTGATACTAGCTCATCTAAACCGATACCCTGTCCTTGCTGTATTGCAACTCGTAACGCTTCAAAATTTTGATTAGCATACGCTTTAATAACATTATGTGCTTCTACATAAGTAAAGCCATTAATTCGTTTATCTGCCTTTCTTTTTGAGACATAAAGAGACGCAAAGATATGCATTAAGTTCTCAGCTACATGCTCAGTATGGTGAAAATAACGAGCTTGATTGCTGATAAGATCATTCTTTGCTCTGTCTCGTTTAGCCCCTTTAATCCCCGCTACATTAATAGCACCATCCAATATTTTGCCTCCGCCTTGCCTCACATCGTCACGTATTGCGAGGTAATTTTTGTCAACATAAGATTCAACGCGTCTGCGTTTTGCTCCATAGGTAGCATTTTCAACGACTGAGCCAATAATTGCACCAGGTAATTCAAGTGGAGAAGGTAAGTGACTGGCGCTATTTCCTGAACAGGCGCTTATCGACAAGATGATGATAGGGAAAGAAAAGAGTGATATTGATTTCATAATTAAGCCTCGATAAATACTGGAAGATATTTATTTGAGTCTTAGTCTTATATTTTAGTTCCTTGGAGCGACAACCTAAGGGGACGTTAGGACGTTACGAAATAACACCTAAGCTCAAGTTATTTAAGTGGGAGGACTTGCCGTTAGAAGTCTGTCAAATAAGAACTCACTCGCAGAATCTAGTACAACTTTATAAAACTCATCCGTTTCAAGGTCTCGATATTCCATAACGTTAGCAGAAATGCTACGACTAGAAATAACCACTCGGTGACGTATACCTAAAAATTCAATCACTTCAAACATATTTTTAGGTCGCTGGTTGCGGTCATCTAATAACACGCTATACCCTGCTGTATTTAGTTCTTTATAAAGTGACTCTGCCGCCATCCAAACATTTGGGAATAACTGGGGAAACATCGGAGCAATGGCAATCTGAAAACCACCTTCCTCTTCAACATGATGACGTAATAAGTCTATATTTGACTGGCTTAGGTACAAACTATTGCCCTTTAAATTTGATGATACGCCGACGTTCTTTTTTATTAGGTTTACGATCAGGTCTTACCATGCTGGCATTTTGTATCTTACGCATTGCCTGCGCGTCTTCACGTTTTTGAATGCTTTCTTCACTTTCAGTATAAAGAAGTTGCGCTTCTTTTGCGGGACGACGCTTATCATTTAAGCCTTCAATAGTCATATGATAACGATCAACACCGCGCGTAACGTCTAGCTCATCGCCTATATGCACCATACGAGAAGGCTTCACGCGAGTATCATTCAAATGAACTTTTCCACCATTAATCGCTTCAACAGCAAAGGCGCGGGTTTTAAAAATCCGCGCTGCCCACAGCCATTTATCCAAACGTAACGCGGATAAATCCACTTTCGTTTTTGTCTGAGACTTTACTCTTTGGCTTCTACGAGGGGCCATTCTACAACGTGCTCTTCATAATCATCTGAATTCTTAATTTCTTTCTCAAAAATAGTTCGACCCTTTACGGATTGTGCTTGTTGGTGAATACTCTCCTTATCACCCGTCACTAAATGATGCCACTCTGGTAAACCTTGCTCATCTTGTATGCGCCGATACGCACAACTTGGCGGCATCCAGTTTATTGACTCTAAATTATCTTGCGTGAGTCGTATACAGCTCGGCACAAGGGTTTCTCGATTCCAGTAATCACTACAATGACAGTCTTCATCTTTAAATAAATCACACACTACATCCGTATAATAAACCTGACCATCTTCTTCATCTTCTAATTTAATTAAACAACATTTACCACAATGATCACATAAACTCTCCCACTGATCACGCGTCATATCAGCAAGGCTCGTGCTATCCCACCAGTTATCCCCTCTTAATTCAGACATTATTCTTTAACATCAACTTTTTTAGGAACGGCGACAGACTCCATTGGCAAGCTTGCTTTTAAACGCTCAAATTCTTTGGGTGCAGCATAGTAAAAAATTTCACCACCGTCTTTATCCCATAATAAAGCCAATCCTTTACTCGGAAATAGTCTGTACTCAGCAGTATCTGTCACCTTAATGATTGACGCTGGCTTGCCAAAAAAATTAATCTGTTTTTCTTTGTATTGCGTGACGGGCATGTATACCAAACGCCAGACGCGCATATTAACAATTTCTTCCTGCCCTTTAATACTTAACTTATATTGCCAGTTATTATTAGGTGTTGCCTCTCTGTTATGTGATGATTTTTTCTCTCTTTGGAGAAATTCGTCGCTCGCATCCAAGTCAGCTACAATACGACCTTCTAACAACCCTATCATTCTTCGCCCAAAATACGACTCTATATTTAACTTGCCTTCCGCACTCTCAAACATAAGCGTATCAGCAATATGCTTCAGATGTATGCTCATATCCTTTAAGGTCAGTTCGCCGACGTTCATACCCATTACTCGTGTTGCACCTGAATCTGTTATGGATATTTTCCAAGGTAAATTTTCTGTATCTCTTTCTTGTGGGGCACAAGCACTGAGAAAAACGAATAAGGTAAAAAGTAGTACTTTCATAAACAAATAATTCCATCATGCTAAGGGACTTTTTTCCCTTATAAATTGAGCCCAATTTCCGCATTATATCGTATTATTGGTGATGCATTAACTCTATCTGCTATTATTCCCTGCTTGATAAAAGGATAGGATCTCTCATGAACAAAAAGGATACAATCACACTAACAGACAATTCAACGGGAAAAAAAATAGAACTCCCTATCTTACGCCCTAGCAATGGTATCCCCACTATTGATGTCCGCCGTCTTTATAAAGAGCTTGGTTATTTCACCTATGACCCTGGTTTTCTTTCTACTGCAAGTTGTACTAGCTCGATTACCTATCTTGATGGTGAAAAGGGTGAGCTTCAGTACGGTGGTTATCCTATTGAGCAACTCGCAGATCACAGTACTTTTCTAGAGGTCTGCTATTTACTTATTGATGGTGAATTGCCCAACAAACAAGAATTGGATGATTTTAAAAATGTCATCACCCATCACACCATGTTGCATGAGGCACTTAAACGTTTTTACAGTGGCTTTCGCCGAGACGCACACCCTATGGCGATTATGGTCGGTGTTGTTGGCGCACTCTCTGCGTTTTATCATGACGATATTGATATTCGCAACCCGCAACATCGCATGATAGCAATGCACCAACTCATTGCCAAAATGCCAACCATTGCGGCTTGGAGTTATCGCTATGCACATGGATTACCTTTTGAGTACCCACGCAACGACCTAAGCTACGCAGAGAATTTTTTGCACATGATGTTCAGTTTACCCACTGAGAAGTATGTGCCCGACCCTTTCTTTGTAAAAGCGTTAGACCTTATTTTTATTCTACATGCCGACCATGAGCAGAACGCCTCTACCTCAACCGTACGCTTAACAGGTAGCTCAGAAGCTAATCCTTTCGCAGCAATTTCAGCAGGTATCGCCTCGCTTTGGGGACCTGCCCACGGCGGTGCTAACGAAGCGGTTATCCGTATGTTGGTAGATATTAATGAGTCAGACAATGATGTGCAATATTATATCGACCGCGCTAAAGATAGAGACGATCGTTTTCGTTTAATGGGATTTGGTCATCGAATTTATAAAAACTATGATCCACGCGCACGTATTATCCGTAACACCTGTCATGAGCTATTATCTAAACTAGATACTGATAGCAAATATCATGACTTATTTAAGACGGCAATGGAGCTGGAACGTATTGCTTTGGAGGACGAATATTTCATCTCTCGCAATCTCTACCCCAATGTGGACTTTTATTCTGGTATCATACTATTAGCAATGGGTATTCCCCTTAATATGTTCACCGTGATCTTTGCGGTAGCACGTACCGTAGGGTGGATAACGCATTGGAATGAAATGATACAAGATCCTGAGTCTCGCATTGGTCGTCCGCGTCAATTATATGTTGGCGCTTTACCGCGAGACTATCCAACAGATAAAAAATAATTATACTATTTGCTTCTAGGAGCTTGTTCATTTTCTATTTTTATAAACACTTTGGAGATATATCATGTCATTAAGTAACGCCATACAAGTTTTTGCTGGAATAATGATTTTAGTCAGCCTTCTTTTGTCTTATTTTGTCAGTCCTTTATTTGTTTGGTTAACCGTATTTATCGGCTTTAATCTGATTCAATCTGCTTTCACTGGTTTTTGCCCAGCGGCGATAGTATTGAAAAAGTTCGGTTTTAAATAAAACAGTGGCATCCTTGATATTTCGCTTTACACTTTATTTTCGTAGCCCGTATGTAGCCTAAGCGGAATACGGGAGGTCGTAGCAACGCGCTATCCCGTATTACGTAAACTTCATACGGGCTACAAAAGTGTAAACTACTTTTCAAATATATGAAGGATGCTAAAACAGTCATCTCGTCTTACGTATTTTTACAAACGAATAGACAATAAAAAGCCACCTACAATTTTTTGTTGTAGATGGCTTTTTTATTGTCTATTCCTTATTACAAAATTCAAATACTAAAACTCGATGCTCAAGTTTTTAAATTTGAAAAGATTTGACATTGCTAAACTAGTAAAAGTATTACTGTAAGTGATTGATTTTTAATTTTATAAAAGTATTTTTCCTTAAATTTCATAATTTATTTTTACGAAATATTAACTTTAAAGGAAAATATAATATTACAGATACATAATAAACTTAAATAAAATCAATGTTTTAGTATAAATCAAGCTTGTCAATACTTTCTTGAAATTAAAAACTTGAGCATCGAGTAAAAAATATTTTTTTGTACCTACTGTCGCTCAGGCAATGTAATATTTAACTCCAACACATCAAAGTCATCACCTTTCTCTACATTTACGTTAACACTTGTATCATCAACAGCAACGTATTTACGGATAACCTCCATAATTTCATTGCGTAATTGCGGTAGATAATCTGGAGCTTCCTGCCCTTTGTTTCTACTTGCATGCTCATGTGCGATTAATATCTGCAAGCGTTCCTTCGCAAGATTGGCAGTATTCTTTTTTCTATTCTGCCTAAAGATATCAAATAATCCCATCATGTCCTCCTAACCGAACAACTTCTTAAAGAAGCCCTTTTTTTCAACATCCAAAAAACGATGCTCTACTTTTTCACCAAGGAAACGACTCACTACATCCATGTAAGCTTGTCCTGCCCTGCTCTTTGTATCCATAATAACGGGAACACCACTATTAGAAGCTTGTAATACCGAGTCTGACTCGGGAATAACGCCTAATAGTGGTACTGATAAAATATCAACAATATCCTCAAGACTAATCATATCACCGCTATCAACACGTTCTGGTGAATAGCGCGTAATAACAAGATGCTCTTTTACCGCCCCCCCTTCTTCTGCTGCACGGGACTTACTTTGCAAAATACCTAAGATACGATCTGAGTCTCGTACCGAAGATACCTCAGGATTAGTGACAATAATCGCCTCATCTGCAAAATAAAGCGCCATAAATGCACCTTTTTCGATACCAGCAGGGGAGTCGCATACGATATACTCAAAGTCATCTGCCTTTAGCTCATTAATAACACTTTCTACACCTTCCTCAGTGAGCGCATCTTTATCTCGTGTTTGAGAAGCAGGCAGGATAAATAAATTATCCACACGCTTATCTTTAATCAAAGCCTGACGTAATGTTGCTTCACCATTGATAACATTGACAAAGTCATACACTACACGACGCTCAACCCCCATTATTAAATCTAGGTTACGTAAGCCCACGTCAAAATCAATGACAACCGTTTTATGCCCTTTACTGGCGAGCCCCGCAGCAAATGCGGCACTGGTTGTTGTTTTACCAACTCCACCTTTTCCTGATGTAATAACAATTACTTTACTCAATTATCTTCTCCAAAAGTCTTAACTGATTTTCAACTTAGAAACACGCACCTAACCTATGCTAAAGGCTCTATTATTAATTTATCATGCTCCAAATGAATCACTGCTGGTTTACCTTTCAAGTCGGTATCACTTTCATCAAGCAGTTGATAACAACCTGCTATAACAATCAATTCCGCTTCTAATGAACGGCAAAAAATACGCGCTGTCTTGTCGCCTTTAACACCCGCTAACACTCGTCCGCGCAAAGCCCCATAAACATGGATAGACCCATCCGCCATTACTTCTGAACCCGCACTGGTTTGTGATAGTACGATTAAATCACCAGCTTCCGCATAAACCTGTTGCCCCGAACGCACAGGGCGCTCAATCATCATGCTTGTTTTTTTAACTGCTACTGGTTCTGATTCATCAACTTTATTAACAATCTGATCTTTTATCTCAGAAGACACATTAGCTTTAGTGTTCTTAGTAGCAACAGGACTTCTTTGAGCACTTGAATGAGTATCGTCCCGAGAAACTGATTGATCCTTCACGGATTTTCTAGTAGGTGAGCGTAACACATTCCAACCCGCAGCTAATGCCGCCGCCCTCATGCTGTCGTCAATATCCCGCAAGCCGACAGGCACAAAATCCATTTTCACTAAAACTCGACGCAAAGAGCGAAAATCAAGTAATGCCCCTTGAGCGCCTAAATGAGAACAGTCAACTACAATGGGGCTTTGAATAAAAAACAGAGGGGCTTCATCACGTTTTTTTTGTAATGCCGCTTCAATATTATCAATATTAATATCCTGCAAACGCAACACATTAAGCATCAACATCTCGCCTTTTAGCTCCAAAACTGACTTTGTTAGCGCCACAATAAAATCCTTTTCATCTTTTGGTCCAATAACATAGTTGAATATTTTTCCTGTAGTGCCAAATATAAAATTGACGATAAAGCTAGGGAGCGTTATTAAAAACTGAAAAACCTAATTATTACATGAACCTAGTCTTAATGGTAATCTCGCTTATAATAAACTAATTTTGCACAAATAGCATTGCAATAAAATAAACAAATTATGAGATTACCACCTCATTAGGCATTATGACGCGGTGCTGGAAAAGACTGGGAAATTATAATTATACAATCAGGGAAGGAGATCTATAGCTTTACATTTAGCAATGTAGCCAATAATAAAACAGGCATAAAAAAAGCCCACATTGAGACAATGTAAGCTTTTGATATTTAGAATAATGGTGGGCCGTGAGCGATTCGAACGCTCGACCAATTGATTAAAAGTCAACTGCTCTACCGACTGAGCTAACGGCCCAACTGAGCGCGAGATTATATAGAAGAAATCGAATCGCACAAGTGTTTTTTAAATATTTTTCATATTATTTACAATTAAGGAATGAGCACGAAATAAGTTCCCGATCTTATAACGCAGAATTTTTATTTCAGCTAGGATGATCTCATGAAGAGCATAGTTGTTCTACGTGATGAATGAGATCATCCTAGCTGGGATAAAAAAACAAGTTAGAATCGGGAAGTTATTT
>CAZQTJ010000086.1:0-7453 GCA_964596035.1 uncultured Cocleimonas sp.
AATAAAAAGCTATTTTATCGATCCTATTTAGGGCTGAGAGTTTATATTTTATTAAATTCTCAGTCCTTATATCATAAAGTTTTACCATGAAGGTCTTGGTGCATTTTATTACCTTGCTCTTCATGGTAAAACTTACGGCAAATATTCTTAAGTAAGAGAATATTGAGCCAGTAAAATAATAAAAATAAATAATGGTGATGAAAATGCGGGCTTTTTCACGATTCTGGCAAGGACAGGGACAATACCTGTTTGTCTTTTTGCTAATGCTTACAACAATAATGACTTCTGTAAAGGCCGAAATAGCGCCTGCGGGGGTTACTATAAGTAATAGAGCTGAAATTCGTTGGTTTGATACTGCCGATGGCTTAGTGAAACGTTTGCTTTCTAATATCTCTCAAGTCACCGTTGCTGAGCAATATGGCTTGACGCTAGAGGAAGATAATCATCGTTATGCCAGTGCAGGACAAACCGTCTCATTACCCCATCGTATTAAAAACACAGGTAATATTTTATCTTCCTATCAACTGCAAGTATCAGCACATAGCAATGATACGGGTGACTTGAGAGATTTGGGTGTTTATGTTGATAGCAATGGTAATGGCATTGTCGATGACGGTGAGCTTAAGTTATCAGAAATTACTTGCGAAAAAAGCGATGCTGGTAAAACGTGTTATCAAATTCCGCCATTAGCAACAGGAAAAATATTACAATTTGTACTGCAAGGTTCAACCTCAATTAATGATGTTGCGTCTAATGAATATCGAATGGGTATTTCGGTATTTCCATCTAAGCATGTCGATTTAGTTAAGCACAATTTAGATGTGGTTGAGATAGTTGATGGCGCAAATATATCTATTAATAAGTCGGTAGGTCCTGTTTGCGGTGTTCCGATTAAACCAAATGATACGGTTAAATTTACGATAAACTTTACCAATAATGGTGATAGCGCCCCCATAGCAAAAGATTTTGTGATTGATGGTGAGACATTATCAGGCGTTGTACTAGAGGATGTGATTCAATCGAATTTGATTCTGCATAAAAAACCATTACCCATTGTCGCGCCCATTGACACTATTTTGTTAGTTCAGTTAGAGGTTAATAAAGATACCAATCGTTGGATTCGATTTGATGCATGGAATGGTCGAGATATTATCAGCAAAATTGGTTTGTATTTACCGCTTTCTCAAATAGAGAAAAATCAAAGTGGTAAATTAATTTATGAGCTTACTGCGGACAGTAATATTACGACACATACTGCTTCGAGCTATGCCTCATTAAGTGACGGAGGAAAAGTAGACTTTATTAGTAATAGTGCTTGCGTGAGCTTAACCCCAAATGGAGGGGATGATGGTGAAGGCAGTCATGGCGACGGTACAAACAATGATGCCAAAATTCGTTTTCTTACACCACGAATGGATCTTAAAAAAGGACAAACAGCGCCTGATTTTTATGATGACAAAGACTTTGAAGACGCACCTTTCTATCGTTTAGACCATAGTGATAATGATTATTTACCAGCTAGAGATGGTATTTATATTGAAGTTCGTTCAAGTGGTTTAAATGCTGATGAAGACAAAGCAGAAATACATACGGTAAAAGTAAGCTCGGGTACTGGCGATATACTTTACGTTGTTATTAAAGAAACAGGGCCTAATACAGGTATTTTTAGAGCCATTCGTCCTGTGCGTTTGAGTGCTAAAGAGAAAGGTGCAGGGCAAACTTGTCCCGCAGGTGATAGTAGTGTTATTTATAACAATAATATTGTTTCAAATTGTACCTTACAAGGTGCAACAGATGGCAATATACAGGTGACTGTTGATGACCCTGGTGTTGGCACTTTATTAAGAGATGCTGCACTTATTGATCCATTAGGGGTAGTATTTAATGCTGCTTTTAATAATCCCGTGAAAGGAGCTGCGGTTATTATTAGAAAAGTGGATGGGTCAATAGCAATGGATCCTCTAACAGATAAGCCATACCTTGTTCAATATACAAATGAAGATGGCAAGTATCAGTTCCCCTATTTATATCCAGATGATTACTATCTCGATATCACACCGCCTGAAGGTTATACCTTCCCTAGTAAAATGTCGTCTTCATCCTTTATTGATCGTACCGTCAATCAATATTCTTATGGTAAAGATGGCTTTTTTGGAACGAAAGGGAGTGGTGTTTTTACACTCTCGTCATTGTTAGTAGCGGATATTCCGCTTGATCCTATTGCCACAACTGACAATGCGCTTGTGGTCGAGAAGACAGTAGCATCTAAGAATGTCGGTGTTGGCGACTTTGTTAATTATTCCATACGTATTGAAAATCATGCGGAGAAAAATTTATATGCCGTGATCATTAAAGATCATCTTCCTTATGGCTTTCGTTATGTAGCGGGTAGTGCATTGCTTGATGGCAAACAAGTTGATGATCCCGCAGGTGCTCCTGGTCCGCATTTGACGTTTGCAAATCTACCTTTTTTAAAGACGGCCGCTAAGGGTGTGCTGGATAAAAAGTCACATACATTAAGCTATAAATTAAGAGTTTCAGCAGGGGCTATTGATAGTGACGGCGTAAATACAGCTAAAGCGATTGGACGTACCGTAACCAGTTATTATATTCATTCGAATACATCGAGCGCTAAAGTAAAAGTTAGTCAGTCTGGCGTGTTATCTGATAACGGTATTATTTTTGGTAAAATTTATGTCGATGCTGATTGTTCAAATATCCAGTCAAAAGGCGAATGGCCTATCGGTGGCGTAAAGCTTTATCTTGAGAATGGAACATGGGTGATAACTGATGGTAATGGGCAATATAGTTTATATGGCATAAAACCTGGCAATCATGTCGTGAAAGTAGACCCTATCACATTACCTGAAGGCATTAAGTTAAAGCCTTTAGATAATCGTCATATGGCGGATGCAGGTAGTCGTTTAGTCGATATGAAACGAGGCGGCTATCATCGTGCTGATTTTGCGGCACAGTGCCCAAAAGAAGACCCTGAGGTTGTTTTTGCACAAATCGTCTCACGCAATAATGGGCGTACCGACTGGATGCTTGAAAACGCAGCTAAATATAACCCTGAAAGTGCGCTAAGTAGTAATGAGTTAAATAAAAAAACAGGTGCTGATGGTGACTTATCAAATGGTACGGTCGGATTTGTTGATAGCGCTCTTAAAGCGAAGATAGCCGCTGGACAAGGTATTAATCGTGGCTATTCTTTACAGTTAGGTCGTTATGCAAGTGAAGCTAAAGCTGAAAAAGTGAGGTCAGGATTACCTAAAGTTGCCAAGTATCATAGCTTTATTTATAAGTCAGGTGACTTCTATACTTTACGATTTGGTTTCAACTTAAAGAAGCAAGCGATAGCAGCTTTACAACACCAGTTTATGGCTGCAAAGTTAAAAACCAGTATTGTAGCGACTATTTATGAGCGTCTACCTGATGCCGTATTAGATCGTTTAGAGTCACCACAAAATGGCGATGGTATGTTGCGCCCTAAAGCCGTTGTGAAAAGCATTACCAAGCAACAAGCAAAAAAAGGCAAATGGTTATGGCCAAAAAACAATATCAGTTTAGATGGTCGCTTTATGGTCGTAGTAAGAGCGGGCATGACCCCTACACTTCGTGTGAATGGCATTAATATCCCTAAATCTAAAATAGGTGAGCGTATAGAAAACCGCCGTGAGCGAGCGCAGGTAGTCGCTTGGTATGGTGTGGAGCTTCAGCCTGGAGAGAATCAGGTAGAAGTCTTTGCCAAAGATGCTTTTGGTAACTCACGTACCTTAGTAAAAGGCATCTTTAAAAGACCTGCGATGGCAGAAGTGCTTAAATTTAGCGCTGATTCTGATGAGTTAGCAGCGGATGGAGGGCGCTCTTACTTACCATTAACGATCAAGTTATTAGATAGCAATGGTTACCCCGCACGAGGTGTTCACTTTGTCACGCTAGAGACAACGGATGGTAGCTGGGTTGAACGTGATATTCAGGATCAAACACCAGGGCATCAAGTCCGAGTAATGAATGGTCAACGTACCGTCCATTTACGGAGTTCAGAGCATACAGGAGATATTACCTTACGCGCCTCTGATGGAAAAATGAAAGCCGAAGTTAAGGTAGTGCAAACAGCACCAATGCGCCCTTTAATGGCCGTCGGTATTTTTGAAATAGGGGCGAGTAAAAATATCTTTAGTCATCGTGCTAATGCTCCTTCTTCTGTGCAGGATAAAATTGAGCGACGTGGGCGTGCGGCAATGTTTATGAAAGGTCGTATTAAAGGTGATGTGCATTTAACCCTTTCATATGACTCAAATAAAGATGCCAATGGTGAGCGTTTCCGCGATATTAATCCAAACAGTCAATACCCTGTTTATGGTGATGATGCGCAACGTGGCTACGATGCTCAGAGCCGTAGTAAGTTATATGCAAAAGTTGAGAAAAATAAAAACAGCTTAATGTATGGCGATTATTTGACCGACTCAAAATCAGAGCATGAAAGTGTAGCGCGTGTTCAACGTAGCTTAACAGGACTCAATGGCATTGTTGATAACGGTAAGACGCGTCTACAAGCCTATGTTTCACGTCCTGAGGATAATCATATTGCGAATGAAGAAATTCGTGGTAGAGGCACCGCATTAAATTACCGTGTGAGCCATCACCCACTCATTCGTAATAGTGAAGTGATCGAAGTAGTGACCTATTCTCGTGAAAATCCTGGTGTTGTTATTAATATCCGTCAGTTGAGTCGCTTTGGGGACTATAATATTGATGATTTAACAGGAGATTTAAGCTTTAGCGATGTCATTCCAACCGTTGACGAAAAACAGAACCCTGTTTACATTCGTGTTTCTTATGATCTGGATGGCAATAGCGAAAAATACACAGTGGCAGGTGTACGCTTAAATCATCAAGTAACAAAAGAGCTGAATGTCGGAGTGAGTCATTCTTATGACAATAATACGACGGAAGGTAAGAAGATTACGGGTATTTCAGCCGAATATAAAAATAAGGATTCTCGTATTACGGCAAGTGCCGCAACGTTGCAACATCAGTCTAACAGTAAAGGTGATGGTAAGGCGGTTCGTTTAGGAATCGAGCAAAAATGGGGTGCTGATAGTAAAACCAATATCACTTATGGTCGTGCGGATAAAAACTACGATAACCCTACCGGTGGTGTAACCGCTGATCGTGAAGAGTTACGTATCGCACACCGTCAAGGTATTACTAAAAATATTGGTGTTAATATCGAGGCAATTCATTCTAAGCAGTTAAGTGAAGATTCATTGCAACAAAGTGTGGGTGTAACAGCCGATATGAAGGTAGCAGATGTGACCTTAAAAGCAGGCGTGCGTCATATAAGACAGAAGAATGCGGCCGACAATGATCGCTTTAATACCGTTATTATTGGTGCAAAAACGCCCATTAATATCGCTGATAAGAAGGGTAATATTTCAGCAGAGTATGAGCAGGATATTGGAAATACCGACAGACGACGCATTGCTGTCGGTGCAGACCTTCAAGTGCATGAGAAAGTGAAGTTATATACCAAAGCTGAACAGATCAACAGTATGACGGGTGTTAGTGGCTTATCAAGCAAGAGTAAACAGACCACTTTTTCTGCGGGTGTAAAGTCAAATATTTTACCTTCAACTGAAATTTACTCTGAATATCGTTTACGTGGCACCACAAATGGACGAGATTTAGAAACGGCATCGGGTATACGTGGTGACTATGAAGTCAAAAAAGGTCTATCTGTCGCTCCTCGGTTGGAAATAGTGAAAAATATAGAGGGCGCAGGAAAAGACTCCGTAGCGGTTTCTGTCGGCGTAAAGGATGTGCGTAATAAGAACCAACGTAAAAGCGGGCGTGTTGAACTTCGTCATGATGATGATCGTGATTATGTCGGTGTTGAAGGGACGTATGTCGCACGCTTAGATGAAGAATGGAGCATGTTATTACGAGACTCAGCACGTTTTGATTGGGATCGTAAAGATGAGGATCTGCAAGTCAATAACACCTTCTCTGTTGGTTTGTCCTTACGCCCACGTTTAAATAATAAGCACAGTATGTTGTTCTTGTATGAGAATAAATTACAACGTGGTTTTAATTCAAAAGAGGACTGTAATAAACATATCTTATCGACTCATCAGAACTATAAAATTGATGAAGCTATCACTATATCTGGACGTGTAGGTAATAAATATGAGAAGTGTTCTAATGATGGTTCTAATGTAGCCACCAATACCACTTTGATGGATGGACGTTTAATTTGGGATATTAATAAACGTCTTGATGCTGACCTGCATGGTGGAGTATTAGCGACCGATGGCTTAAAGGAAAGACAATACTCGGCTGGCTTAGGCGTTAACTATCTCTTACAACAAAATATGCGAGTAGGGGTAGGTTATAACGTGAAAGGCTTTGAAGATGAAGACCTCGATACAGAAGGTTATAACAAGCAGGGCGTTTACGTTGGAATGCAATATAAGTTTGATGAGAAAAATCTAGGATGGTTAAGCGGTGATAAGCAGCCCGATAGAAATAGAGTAGAGATGCCTATGACACAAACTATCGATACGAATAACAATAATAATATTGAAGATGATAGTAGCAAAAATGAAAAAAGTGTACTGGATGTCTTTGGCTCATGGTTTGGAGAATAATAATGAAAAATGTAAAAAAACACGCTCAGAAAGCATCATTAAAATCACCGCTAACAGTAGCAACCGTCGTTAGTTTAGCGGCAGTTGTTATGTCGGGCTGTGCAAGTACAGACTCTCTTTATGCTCAATATGATGATAGTTGTGATATTCCTAAACCGAAGGTTAAAGTAGTGGAGCGCGTGGTTGAGAAAGTACGTGTAAAAAAGGAATATGTGACGAAATATAAGACAAAAGTAGTCACTAAATATAAAACCAAGGTTGTGCCTCGTCCTATGTCGGGTATTCGCTGGGAGCCAGCGGTGTATTTTGGTTTTGATGTGTCCGATTTAACGCAAGCAGCAATGACGCGTTTAGATGCAGATATTGCAGTATTACGTAAACACGGCAATCTAAAACTAAATGTGCAGTCATTTACGGATGTCAAAGGTTCTAATGCTTACAACCGTAAGCTTGCACTAAGACGACAACAAGCCGTCATTTCTTATTTGATTGATAGTGGCATCACAAAGGCAAGAATACGCGTTTCTCCCTTAGGTGAAGAATTACCAATTTTAGGTCAGTCGGTGAGTGAGCGTAGTATCAATAGACGTGTGGAGTTGATGTTGCTAGACCAGTCAGGTCGTCCACTGGCACTAGAGATCAAGCCAAAACAGTCAGGCTTTAAACCTCCAATGCCATTGCGTTAAGTTGAAAAATAAATCGTAGTCTGTATTTGAGCCTTGGCGAAATACGAGTATCAACACAGTTTTGCAGAAAAATAATAAAAATAAATGAGACGAAGTCATGAAACATAGCCGTCA
>CAZQTJ010000087.1:0-7394 GCA_964596035.1 uncultured Cocleimonas sp.
CGGCTGAAACGGCTGAAACGGCTGAAACGGCTGAAACGGCTGAAACGGCTGAAACAGTGACTGAACAAAAAGATGATTTTAGTAAGCTGTCAGGAATAGGACCTAGCATGGTTAAACGCCTGCAAGAAGCTGGTATAAATTCTTTCAAGCAGCTGAGTGAAGTCAATATGGAAGCGTTAAAAGAAAAATTAATAGCTAACGGTGCTCGAATAAATAATAAAGCCATTATGGGTTCGTGGAATGAGCAAGCTAAATTAGCCGATGCGGGTGACTTTAAAGCATTGAAAACCTTGCAAGAGAAGCTTAAAAAATCTTAGTATCTATCTAGTTCTCGGACAAGCTCCTAGCGCTCTCGCACACAATGTTGGGCTAGAAAAGCTAAAGCTTTCACTCCTTAGAATGAAAGCTTTAGCTTTTAAAAACATAAAAAAAGGATAATCAGTATGAAAAACCCATTAAAAGTCATTGGCTTGTTTACCTATTTAATGGTCGTTTTTCTTAATGCTTTTGTTGATATTGGGCATAAAATAATAATCCAAAATACCATCTTCAAAAGCTATGATAGCCAAGAACAAATCATCTTAACTGCGATTGTTAATGGTTTGATATTATTGCCTTTTATTATGCTATTTACCCCTTCGGGGTATATTGCAGATAAACATCCAAAAAATAAGGTCATGCGGATAAGTGCATGGTTTGCTTTAGCTATTACGGTATTAATCACTTTGAGTTATTACCAAGGCTGGTTCTGGTTTGCCTTTGGTATGACGTTCTTGTTGGCTTTACAAAGCGCAATATACTCTCCTGCAAAATATGGTTTTATCAAAGAGTTAGTTGGCGAACGTCGTTTGGCACAAGGCAATGCAGCGGTTCAAGCGATTACAATGTTCTCAATTCTTGGCGCAACCTTCTTTTTCTCCTTACTTTTCGAATCCTTTTTAAGTGGTATGACATGGGAAAGTAAAGATGAATTACTTACTTTTGTCGCTCCTTTAGCGTGGGTCTTGGTAGGCTTAACGATTCTAGAGTTATTTTATGCTTATCGCTTGCCTGAAAAGAAGCCAGTCAATCAAAGAATGCACTTTCAGTGGAATGATTACCTTAAAGGAAAGACACAAAGACGTAATCTGCGTTTAGTGTATCGTCACCCTTATATTTGGTTGTCTATACTTGGTTTGGCAACATTTTGGGCCATCTCTCAAGTGATGCTGGCAACATATCCTGAGTTTGCTAAGTCACAGTTATTAATGACTAATACTGCAAAAGTTCAAGGCTTAATGGCATTGGCGGGTATTGGTATTATGATTGGCTCTTTTATTGCAGGGAGGCTTTCACGCAATCATATAGAAACAGGGCTTATTCCCATTGGGGCTATCGGCATTACGATTGCTTTAGCTTTGTTTACCTTGTTTGATTCTATCTTACTGCAAGGACTTAACTTCCTCTTTTTAGGTGTGATGGGTGGGTTCTTTGTCGTGCCTTTGAATGCCTTAATTCAATATCATGCGCGTGATGCACAGCTAGGGCGCGTACTAGCTTCGAATAATCTCATTCAAAATATAATGATGATGAGCTTCCTTATTTTGACTGTTGCATTGGCTGTTGTTGGCATTGGTAGCGAAAGTATCATCTGGTTCTTAGTTGCGGTGGGTGTCATAGGAACTCTCTACACCATTTTAAAAATGCCTGAATCATTACTACGGTTTGTTATCAGCCGAATTTTTGCGGCACGTTATAGCATGACGGTATTAGGTTTTGACAAACTGCCCGCATCAGGTGGGGTATTACTATTAGGTAATCATATTAGCTGGGTGGACTGGGCATTAGTACAAATAGCCAGTCCTAGACCTTTACATTTCGTGATAGAGAGAGGCTATTATGAGCGCTGGTATTTAAAATGGTTTCTCGATTTGTTTGGTGTTGTGCCCATAAATAGTGGAGGGGCTGCTGCGTCTTTAGAGACCATTAATGGTTTGTTAAAACAAGGTAAAGTCGTTTGTTTATTCCCCGAAGGCGCGATTAGCCATACAGGACAATTAGGTGAATTTAAGCGTGGCTATGAAAGAGCCATTAAAGGTACTAACGCCAAAATAGTACCGTTTTACTTACATGGATTATGGGGAAGTCGTTTCTCACGTTCTACAGGATTCTTTCGAGAAAGTCGTCAGTCAGGCTTTAAGCGTGACATTATCGTTGCATTTGGTAACCCACTTGCAGGGTCAACCTCCGCTGATGAGTTAAAGCGTCGTATATTTGATCTCTCTTTTACGTCATGGCAAGACTACTCACACCGTATAGCCCCGATTCCTACCCGTTGGTTGCAAACAGCAAAGCGAATGAGCTTTAGAATGGCAGCGACCGATGCAACAGGACAGCCACTCAGTAATCATAAGTTTATCACCGCTGTTTTTCGTTTTTCTAAGCTCATCAAAAAGAAAAGTCCAGAGCAAAATATAGGTTTATTGATTCCTGCCAGTGTGGGCGGTGCAATCACCAATATGGCGGTGTTATGCCTTGGTAAAACCGTTGTCAATATCAACTTTACCTCAAGCAAAGAAGCGATACGTGGCGCAGTTAAAAGTGCTGATATTAAAACTGTTTATACCTCGCAGAAGTTTTTGAAGAAACTTGAGCAGCGCGGTATCCATATAAAAGAGATATTGCCGAATACAAAGCTGATTCATTTAGAAGATTTTCGTGCGGAAATTCCTAAAATAAAGATGCTGACAACACTTATATCCGTCATGCTATTACCAACAAAAATCTTGCAATGGATGTATCTAACAACGGTTGATCGTGAAGACACTGCGGCGATATTATTTTCCAGCGGCAGCGAAGGCACACCCAAAGGAATAGAATTAAGCCACCGTAATTTGGCCACGAATGCACGACAAGTAGCCGATATGTTAAATACCAGAGAAAATGATGTCGTTATGTCAACGCTACCAACTTTTCATGCTTTCGGTCTACTGGCAACGACCTTTATGCCCCTTACCGAAGGTGTTCCTATTGTTTGTCATCCTGACCCTACTGATGCTGTCGTTATAGCGAAAGCCGTAGCGCGTAATGAAGCGACACTGATGTTTGGAACGTCCACCTTTTTACGTTTATATGTGATAAATAAACGAGTGCATCCATTAATGTTACGTTCTTTACGTTTGATTATCGCAGGTGCAGAACGCCTTAATCCTGAGGTGCGTGAAGCATTTAAAATGAAATTTAGTCTCGACATCCTCGAAGGTTATGGCGCAACAGAAACATCACCTGTTGCCAGTGTTAATATTCCTGATCAATTAGACACAACGTATTGGAAAACCCAGCAGGGCAATACGCTAGGAACCGTTGGAATGCCATTACCTGGCACCAGTTTCCGCATAGTTGATCCAAATACGATGGAAGAACTTGCCACAGGTGAAGACGGTCTGATTTTAATCGGTGGTCCTCAAGTGATGAAAGGCTATCTAAAGGCTCCCGAAAAAACCGCAGATGTGATTGCTGAAGTGGATGGTCAGCGCTGGTATAAAAGCGGTGATAAAGGACACCTAGATGAAAACGGATTCCTCACGATTGTTGACCGCTACTCGCGATTCGCTAAGCTAGGCGGTGAAATGGTTAGCTTAACAGCCGTTGAAGAAAGCATTCGTGTGGCCATTGGAGACCCAGAGTTAGAAGTTGTTGCTGTTAATGTTCCCGATAACAAAAAAGGCGAAAAAGTTGTTTTGTTAATCTCCAATGAAATGACCTTAAAAGAACTCAAAAAAGTACTACTAGCAAAAGGAGTTAATCCACTGATGATTCCAGCGAAGCTACAAAACGTGGAAGAAACACCAAAACTAGGGAGTGGAAAAACAGATTTTTCGACATCAAGGAAAGTCGTTTTAGGAATGAGCACGAAATAAGTTCCCGATCTTATAACGCAGAATTTTTATTTCAGATAGGATGATCTCATAAGGAGCATAGTTGTTCTACGTGACGAATGAGATCATCCTAGCTGGGATAAAAAAGCAAGTTAGAATCGGGAAGTTATTTCATGCTCGTTCCTTAGCTGAGTTATAAGACCAGTGGTGTTCTCTCGATAACAAAGAGGGGACGTTTTTTTCATTTTTTTAACTTATGGGAATAAGTTGAGGGCTGACGATAATGCAAAAATACTGCTATCAGTAAATAAAATAATTCTGAGTCCTAAGGCTACCCCAAGCCCGTTTTATTTTGTAATAAACTTAACTATGTTGCCTGATGTTTATCATTCTTTTTTTCGATGACAAATTAATTATCTGCTTGTTAATTCAGCTTCTGTTAGGTTTTCTTTCTCCATAATATAAAGCGACTACCTGTTAAATGGATTTTTCACATATAGATATTTGATATGTCATTATAGGTATTTTAAATCTATTAAGGTTTGGTTAAGCTATGGTTAAGTTTTGATCTGTCAAGATTGAATGCTCAAAAAGTTATTAGCCATGCTGTGAAAGCTAACAGGAAGTTAGTAAACATTCTTCATTTTTTTGCTTAAAGATTTTGTCTTTAAGTTTTGTATAAATGAAGAGGTGCCGCAAAGGGCTGGCGGTTATATCAATTAAAGTGGAGACTTAGGGATGTTAATTTTGACGCGTAGAGTTGGAGAAACTCTGATGATAGGGGATGATATTAGTGTAACGGTGCTTGGGGTAAAGGGGAACCAAGTTCGTATAGGCATTGATGCGCCAAAACATGTGGCTGTACATCGTGAAGAGATTTACGAGCGAATTAAAAATGAAGCGCTTTTAGCTATTGGTGAGGAGAAGTTGGCAAGTTAAAAGCAGGTTATTCAGCTTGTTGTAGTAGCTCTTTCGATGTTGTAATTTATCTTATTTGAGAGTTTTCTACTCTCGCAGATACGACTCATTTACGTTATGATCTTAGAAGGATCGCTGATTTAATAGATTGGCGATCCTTTTGTCATATTAGGGGGTTATAATGTTAGATTATCTATTTTTTAATCAAGTTATTGCTGATAAATTTATCACGTTTATGAAGCAAAACGAACTTGAATGGGTGCAAGAAGTAGAGGCAATACAAAATGCTATCGTTTTAAAAACATCTGATGAAATCAATGATGATTTATGGGATGCATTAGATGATCTTTATGATGAATTAAGCGTTGAAGATGCTCGATTAAGTAGTGCTGATGCCGCAGATAAAGATGATACAGATACCGCTGGTGTTTATATTCAATTAAAAAGTGGTCGGCAAACCATTGCTAAGGTCAATCCTCTGATTATGAACCGCATGTTAGATGTGATTAGCATGGACGAATTCAATGATTTTGTTGAAGCAATCGTGACAAGTGTTGAGTCACCTGATGACTCTGCTATTTGCCAGAAAAAATAGTGGCGGTTCTTTTTATGGCGCAACACTCCACCCTAATTTATTTCTGAGAATAGCGTAATAGTCATATCCTTCGGGGTGAATCAGTACAAGTTTATGTTCAGCTTGACTAATGACTACTTTATCACCTGCTTGTAACTCAATGTTCGCTTGTCCATCAAAAGAGACGCGTGAATTCACCGCGCGACTTTCGCATAAACTAATTTCAATAACCCCTTTACTACTCACAACAATGGGTCGGTTGCTTAAGGTATGTGGGCAAATAGGCACTAGCACCACTGCGTCAAGACCTGGGTGTAAAATGGGTCCACCTCCTGATAGGGAGTAGGCGGTGGAGCCTGTTGGTGTGGCGATTACTATACCATCAGCTCGTTGTCGATTAACAAATTTACCGTCAATATGGGTGTTAAACTCTATCATGCGAATATCATTGCGCACATGGACGACAATATCATTTAGCGCGCTACTTTCTCCGAGCAAGGTATTTCCACGGTAAGCTTTAGCGTGTAAAAGCGCGCGCGCTTCACTAATATATTTTCCCTTGAAAATATCATGCAGTTGCGAAATGATTTGATCTGGAGATATATCGACAAGAAAGCCTAAGCGTCCTAAATTGATTCCAATAATAGGAATATTATATTGACTTAAAAAACGTCCTATTTTTAATAAAGTGCCATCTCCGCCAACGACTATTGCAATATCAATATTTGCCACAATCTCTTTATTATCGCTCGCTTTTAAACCTAAAAATTTAGATGACGTTTTATCAACATAAATAGGAAAATTATGTTGCTTAAAAAAGTTATGCAATGTTTTTAAAGCAAGGCTGATACGCTCATCATTGCCTTTTGAAAACAAACCAATGGTAGAAAAAGTAGTCATAATATTGATATCATCATTTCATTTTTGACGGAGAAGGCTCAATGTCATCATGAGCCTTGAAATTATAAATCACATCATATCAGGAACGTATCTTTTATGCCTAATAGCTCACCAGATTTGAATGATCGCGCTAAGCACTTGTTGAAAGTATTGGTGGAAGGTTATATTGAAGACGGTCAGCCTGTCGCATCAACCGTGTTAGCTCGTCGTAGCGGCTTAAAGCTTAGTTCGGCGACTATCCGTAATGTAATGGCTTCTTTAGAAAAAAAAGGCTATCTCCACTCTCCACATACCTCCGCAGGGCGAGTACCCACTTCGCGCGGTTACCGTTTATTTGTTGATACGATGGTCAATGTGAACCCTTTGGATGAGCAAGTACTGACGGCTTTACAGTCTACTCTCAATAGTTCGCAACAATCAATCAATGGCTTAATTCAATCCGCATCAGGGGTATTGTCTGGTATTACACAATTAGCAGGAATTATTAGCGTACCTCGCGCTGAGGCGAATGCTATTCGTCATATTGAATTTCTACAGCTCTCAGTATCACAAGTTCTTGTTGTTATGGTGATGGCGAATAATGATGTGCAAAACCGTATGATTCAGGTTGACCGTGACTTTTCCAGCGCTGAACTACAACAATCCAGTAACTATCTTAATGAAGTAATGGTTGGAAAAGATATTCATCAAGCGCGTGATGCTTTATTAGGGGATATGAAGCAAGTGCATGAGCACATGAATCAAATGATGTTGTCTGCGATTGAACTCGGTGAGAAAGCTTTGAATGTGGCAGATGATAGCACTGAGGAAAGTTGTGTTATAGCAGGTAAAACTAACTTAATGGGGTATGATGATCTCGGTGATATGCAAAAACTGCGCCAGCTATTTTCTGCATTTAATCAAAAGCGTGATGTATTAAGCTTATTAGATAAATCTTTGCAAGCTGATGGTGTGCAAATATTTATTGGCAAAGAATCAGGTTATACCGTTTTTGATGACTGTAGTGTTGTTACTGCTCCCTATCAGTTGGATGATAATCAAATTGGTGTATTGGGTGTCATTGGTCCTAAGCGTATGCAATATGATCGCGTGATTCCTGTGGTGGATGTGACGGCTAAATTATTGAGTGCGGCATTAGGTTCTAA
>CAZQTJ010000088.1:0-7374 GCA_964596035.1 uncultured Cocleimonas sp.
GCCAAAATTATACTGAAATTTGTGTGCAAAGCATTAATGGTAAAGGCGCTAAATAGTAGCCCTGAATTAATAAAATTTTAGTGACATAGGTATTGAGGCTTTTATTAAAAATTAAAAGTCTCAATACAGAAGTTCCAATGTAGTAATAAAAATAATTAAAACTTTTAACTGGGAACCACAATGGCTCTCGATACTCGTCTTGATACGGTTTACACCGTGAATACACCCGAAGGCATTAATCTTAGCCTTTCTCCCGCAGGTCCTATGCCACGTATGTTGGCTTGGTTAGTTGACAGCTTAATCCGCATTGTTATCTATATTGTTACCTTTATTGTTTTAGCAATTTTAGGTTCTACAGGCACAGGCATTGCCCTTATTATTACGTTTTTAGTTGAGTGGTTTTACCCTGTTTACTTTGAGTTATTTAAAAATGGTCAGACTCCAGGTAAAAAATCGTTCAATTTATATGTCGTTCAAGAAAATGGTAGTCCTGTAACACCTGCGGCTTCTATGATTCGTAATTTATTACGTTTTGTTGATTTTCTCCCTTTATTTTATGGCTTTGGTTTGGTCAGCATGTTGCTGAATAGGCGTTTTCAACGCTTGGGTGATCTGGTGGCAGCTACGGTTGTTTTGTACAAAGAGAATGAAGTGTTAAAGACGGCTTCAAACGATAATTCCACCGATGAAAGCAGTGAGATATTAGTTTCGATTAGACCCTCGATGAGTTTAGAAATTAAGGAGCAACAAACTATTTTGCAATTTCAGCAACGTCAGAAAAGTCTTACTAAAGAGCGGGCAGAAGAGTTAGCGGGTTTAACAGGGAGTTTAGTCGCCGAAGCAGAAGAGGGTGCTCAAGCTAAATACTTAAATGGTTTAAGCCATTGGATAATGGGGAAAAGATAAGCCCATGAAGCAATCTCAATTTATTGAAAAATATGAATCGCAGTGGCAAGAGTTTGAGCAATGGCTCGATTATCAAGAATTGTCTCAAAGCCAGAAGAAAAGTAAAAAGAACCCTGTTGTTGCGCCTAAAGAGATTGACCTTCCTAATGTCTACCGACAAATATGCCATCATTACTCTTTAGCCAGCTCGCGTTTATACAGTCCTGTGTTGCTACAGCGTCTAAATCGTTTAGTCACGCGAGGGCATCAACGCCTTTATAGCTCCCATACTAATTTTTGGCATCATATTAAGCACTTTTTTGCAGCTGGTTTTCCTGCGTTAATTCGTAAAGAGTGGCGTTTAGTTGCATGGGCTAGTGCTTTATTTTATGTGCCCTTTTTTGCCATGATTATCGCAATACAAGTACAACCAGACTTAGTTTATAGCGTTATGGAGGGCGATAATGTACGTCAGATAGAAGCAATGTACGACCCAGATTCAATACTACATAAAATAGGGCGTGAGCGAGACTCAGACTCCGACTTATATATGTTTGGTTTTTACATTAAAAATAATACAGGCATCGGGTTTCGTAATTTTGCAGGCGGGTTATTGTTTGGTATTGGCACACTGTTCTTTTTGGCATTAAATGGTTTGATGATTGGCGCAGCCGCAGGACATTTAACCCAGCTGGGATTTTTAGATACCTTCTGGGGGTTTGTGCTTGGGCATGGCGCTTTTGAACTGACTGCCATTGTTATCTCAGGAGCAGCAGGTCTTAAACTGACCATGGCGTTGATAAAACCAGAGAGAAAGTCCCGTGTTAGGGCATTAATTGATAACGGTAAAATCGCAGTGAAAATAATGTATGGTGCTGCGACTCTGTTTATTATAGCCGCCTTTATAGAAGCATTCTGGTCTTCGAGCGTCATGCCAGTGATGATTAAATATGTGGTAGCGACATTGCTATGGTCATTAGTTTTTTCTTATTTTTGGTTTCTAGGTCGAGAAAGCAAGGTGAATCATGCAACTTGAACAGATTACCGCCAATATTCGTTTAAGATCATCATGGGAGGCGATTGATCTTGGCTTTTCTATGGTGCAGACGTGGTGGAAATCTATTTATCCTGCATTGATTATTTTCAATTTATTATACTTAGTTCCTGCCTTTGTTTTTATTCCTGAAAAATATTATCTGATGATTATCTTATTTTTCTGGTGGATAAAACCCTATAGCCACCGTTTGATCTTACATATTCTGAGTCAAAAACTATTTAATAATGAATTAACTACCGCGCAAGCATTACGCGATATACCCTCCTTACTAGGCTATTCCGCTTTAGGCGCACTGACTTTTCGGCGTTTTTCATTCTCGCGTGGTTTTAATTTACCGATCTGGCAATTAGAACGCTTAAAAGGAAAAGCACGCTCAACACGACAAGCCGTATTGTTAGGAGCGGTACATTCAGATGCTATTTGGCTAACCTTAGGCTTGGCTTTTATTGAGGTGATTCTTACCGCATCGGTCTTTGGACTGTTTGTTTTATTTATTCCGAGTGATTATTTAGAGCCTATTTTAAAAAGCGTCTTTAACCCTGCGCTGGGTGCGATTGAGACATGGATGACGCTCACCATTAGCGTTATTTTTATTGTCGTTACGCTTGCTATAGAGCCATTTTATATTGCAGCAAGTTTTGCTCTGTATATTAATCGACGCACACAGTTAGAAGCATGGGATATAGAACTCGCATTTCGCAATATGGCTAAACGCCTTCAGACCACATCACAAAAAATGCATTCTATTATGACTGTGATGGCATTAGCCGTGTTGATGAGTCTTATTCTACCTTCTAAAAATCTGTATGCAGAAACAGAAACTGAGACAGTCCCCGCAACCAGTGAAGTGGATTATTTGCAGGATACTCGTTTACCCGCAAGTGAATCAAAAAGAATAATTGCGGATATTATCAATAGCAAAGATTTAAAAGGGGAGAAAAAGCAAACGGAGTGGAAATTAAAACCTTTTGCTGAAGCTGATAAAAAAGATATTGAAGCAAATAATGAGCTACTTAATTTCTTTGAGCCAATCGGATTGTTTTTTGCCAAATTAATTGAATATTCGCTGTGGATTTTATTGTTTGTTGCCGTAGTGATGCTTTATATAACGCGTGATAAATGGTGGCATTTATTCAGCTCAGAAAAAGAAGAGGAAGAAGAATACCAAGCCCCCGATATTCTTTTTGGTATGGATATACGCAAAGCATCATTGCCAGAAAATATAGCTAAAGAGGCGCAGCTTTTATGGGAGAAACAACGCTATAGAGACGCTTTGAGCTTGTTGTATCGAGGTGCATTAGCGCAACTGGTTAACCAAGAAAAAATACTCTTACAAAACAGTCATACAGAAGGTGATATTTTAAAGCTAAGTGAAAAATCATTAGCTGAAAATAAACAACAATTTTTAAGCCAACTGACAAAACAATGGCAACTAATTGCTTATGCACATCGTGAGCCAAGTGATGAGTCGATGTCTTGGTTGTTTTCTCATTGGTACTCTGACTTTGCCTATATTGAGGCAAACGCATGAATACACTAACAAAGTGGTTAATTAGTAGTTTGCTTATTGTGGGATTAGGATTTGGGCTTTACAGCTTGTATCAACGCTTTGAAATCATTGAGTCTGTCAGTAAAATTAGTTTGGGTGGCGAAGCGCGCAAAAATCCTTTATATGCTGCGCGTATTTTTCTGCACCGAATGGGAATACCTGCGGTTTCAAAATACAGTGTGCAAGGCTTAGGGGTTTTACCTGATACCAATACCGTACTGATCGTTAGTTCTAAACGAAAAACATTATCACCGAAAAAAACAAAAAAATTATATGCTTGGGTAAAAGCGGGGGGACATTTGATTGTACGAGGCACTAATAGTTTTGATTACTCTACATTCTTAGAAAATGATAACTATTATTCAGATGATCCTTTGCAGTCTTTACTTGAAGTTGAGGCTGGAGAGCGTGTATATCTGAAGTCTGAACATGCGGCTCTTAACATTAAAGGTTCAAAAAAGTTATTAAATTTAGAGATAAAGCGATTTGACGCGATTGAAAGTGTGAATGATTTTTCATCAAACTATGATGAAACCATCAAGGTGAATAAACAGGTTTTTATTCTGCGTCGATCAGTCGAGAAGGGCATGATAACGCTAGTGGCTAATTTGAACTTTATTAATAATAGGAATATCCGCAAAGCAGATCATGCGGAAATATTATGGCAATTAGTGCATGGTTTAAGCTCACCTCAAGCAGTTTGGCTTATCCATAATGATGAAATGCCCGCGCTGTGGCGACTATTATGGAACACGGCATGGGCTTTTATTTTATCGTTAACACTATTGTTTATTCTCTGGCTGTATCAATCTGCTCATCGTTTTGGACCTTTGATTCCGAAGGCGGCAGAAGATCGTCGTAGTTTAGTAGAGCATATCGCGGCGAGTGGTAATTTTTATTGGAAGAACAAACAAAAATATAAGCTAATCGAAAGTAGCCGTAATGCCCTTAACCGACGCATCGCCTTAACCCAACCAGGTTGGCAACAGTTATCATCAGCAGAAAAAATAGAGCAGTTAGCAATGCGTTTAGAGTTACCGCAAAACCTAGTTCACAGATTGTTATTCGATCAAAAAATAGCATTACACAAAACTTCAGCAGATGAATTTACCGAGTTAGTTAAACAATTAGAAGACATTAGGAATTCAATATGACGTCGATGACATTGGCTCAGGCGTGCGAATTAGCACAAGATATAAAAGTAGAGATCGGCAAGGCTGTGATAGGTCAGCAACAAGTCGTACATGAAACGCTGGTCGCTTTATTAGCGGGAGGGAATGTATTGATCGAAGGTGTGCCAGGACTAGGTAAAACATTATTGGTACGTGCTTTGGCGAATACGTTTTCGGGGCAGTTTTCACGTATTCAGTTTACCCCCGATTTAATGCCTGCTGATGTAACGGGACACACACTTTATGATATGAAAAATAGCCAATTCAATCTGCATAAAGGGCCTGTCTTCACTAATTTGTTGTTAGCCGATGAAATTAACCGTGCGCCTGCAAAAACACAATCGGCCTTATTAGAAGTGATGCAAGAACGTCAAGTGACCATAGAGGGCGAGGCGCATGCCGTACCGTTGCCTTTTATGACCTTAGCCACGCAAAATCCGCTAGAGCAAGAAGGAACTTATCCTTTACCAGAGGCTCAATTAGACCGTTTTTTATTGAAAATTTATATTGATTATCCAAATGAGCAAGAAGAAAGTTTAATGGTCGCGGCTGTTACCAATCATCAAACAGGCGATCAGTTAGATTTATCCCGCGTGAACGCCGTGGCATCGCCTGAAACTATTTTAGAAATGCAAGGATTAGCGTCAGAAGTACAGGCTGATCAAAGTGTTATTGATTATGCGGTACGTATTGTGCGTGCCACACGCGATTGGCAAGGTTTGAGTATAGGAGCAGGGCCAAGAGGCAGTATCTCGTTAGTTCGAGCGGCACGAGCGCAAGCCATGTTAAATGACAGGGATCATATAACACCTGATGATATTAAAGAGATAGCGTTACCAGTATTGCGTCATCGTGTCGGTTTAGCGCCAGAAATGGAGTTGGAAGGTTATAGTACCGATCAAATTATTCTCTCTATTTTAGAAAAAATAGAAGCGCCTCGACAATAAGTAGGTGAACATAATAAATCTAACATTTTGCGCGTCTATTTTCCGATCTTCTGCGTTGTTGTCAGCACCCAATAGTTCGAGCTATAGGGTGCTGATAACGCCTTGAATATCAAAAAATATCCATCGAAAATTTTGTTGGATTTATTATCTCCACCTACTTAATAGCGAATATATACATGCCACTTCCCAGTAAACGCCTATTTTATATTTTATCTATCGTAGCTCTTATCGGGTTACTAGCCAGTGTGTGGGCAAGTTTACTAGGCGTTTGGAAGGTAAGTCTCTATGTCGTTATGGCGGTAGCGTTTGTTGATTTAGTTTTGCTCTATATAAAACAGCCTATTGAAGCTTCGCGCGATGTGGCAGGGTCTTTGCCTTTAGGTGTGAGCCGTCATATAAAGCTACGTGTGCATAATCACTCTAATCGTTCGCAATCATTAGCTGTGTATGATCATTACCCACAACAAATGGAAGCTGAGGGGCTGCCCATTAGTTTGAGTATTGCAGCACAACAATATGCGGATATTCAATATAAATTAGTTTCAACAGAAAGGGGGAAATTTAGCTTTCCGCTTATCCAAATTCATCTCGGTTCTTTATTCGGTTTGTGGCAACGTAATATTTGCTTAGAAGAGGTCAGCGAAACGAGGGTTTATCCTAATTTTGCCGCCATCTCACAGTATGCTTTGTTAGCAACAGATAATAACCTCAGCCAGTTAGGTGTTATAAAAAAACGTCGTCGTGGGGAAGGGCAGGACTTTCATCAGTTAAGAGAATATAGAGAAGGAGATGCACTACGCCAGATTGATTGGAAGGCGACCTCACGAAGTAGGAAGCTTATCTCACGTGAATATCAAGATGAGCGCGACCAAGAGATTATCTTTATGCTGGACTGTGGTCATCGCATGTTAGCCAAAGAGGATGGACTATCTCATTTTGATCATACCTTGAATGCTATTTTATTATTATCTTATGTTGCACTGCGCCAAGGTGATGCCGTTGGTTTGGCAACTTTCTCAGGAGAGCCTCGTTGGATACCACCACGCAAGGGGTATCACACAATTCAGAATATCTTAAATAGCATTTATGATTTACAGCCCAGTAGTGAGTCACCTGACTTTAGTAAAGCGGCTACAGACTTGATGATACGGCATAAAAAACGTGCTTTGATTATCGTGTTAACTAATATTCGTGATGAAGACAGTGATGATTTATTGCCAGCTATTCGTTTATTGCGTAAGCGTCATTTAGTTTTGGTGAGTAGTTTAAGAGAAAAAGCGATAGATAATGTTTTACATCAAGAGATTAGGAAGCTACCCGATGCTATTCTTAATGCTGCAACGCACCATTATTTACAACACCGTAAAAAAGCATTTGAAAAGTTAGTCATCAGCGGGGTGAATGCCGTAGAAGCAACGCCAGAACATTTGAGTGTAGAGTTAATCAATTCTTATTTGAATATAAAGCGTAGTGGTACTTTGTAATTAAACCTGAATTTGTGAGGTTATTACGGCATAGGTAACTTCTCATAATCTACAGGCAATGAAAACTTTAATTTTTATACTATAAACTCGATGCTCAAGTTTTTCTGACTAACATTAGTGCGGAGACTTTGATACGCTAGTCTCAACTTAATTTTTAGCTCCGTCATCATGTTAATCAGTCAACCTACCACGACTATCAAAGATTTTATAGATCAGTTAAATCACTCTCTGTCAGTGATAAAACCCAATGCACGGTTAACCCCCATTCAAGCAAAATGGC
>CAZQTJ010000089.1:0-7359 GCA_964596035.1 uncultured Cocleimonas sp.
TAAAACAATCACGCTATTTTATTCGGTGCGTGTTAATTAGGGGATTTGAGCCTTTGTAATAGCTCAAAGTAAAAAATAATAAAAATAAAGACCATAATAATGCTACTAATAATCTTATATATCCTCCTAGGCACATTCTTTGGAGCCTCTCTCTCATTCTTTATCTTTAGCGTAGTGACAGTGAAAGATTTAAGACAGGCTAAACGTCTTGCGATGTTTTCATTCTACAAAGAAATTCTTAATAAAAAACAAGATAATAGTTATGAATACAGCCATGATGCGCGACGTATTATTAATGCCGCTCATCTCCGTAATATGTCAAAATGGACAGGTCAAAAAGTCACTAAATAACGCTCTAAAGCGTCTACTTAGCATACTGACATAAATAGAACTTATTGTTTCGAGATATTTCCTGTATTTGCACTTTTATTTTAGACCACTACTATCTGAGGTAAATGTTAGATAGGGAGGTCACACATTATGACTCAAACATTACTGTTCATTATCAGCGGAATATTGATTGGGCTGTCGCTTAGCTTATTATTTTTTCGCATGGCGACAAAGCGACAACTGGAAAAAACCAAACTAAATGCAATGGCAACGATGTATAACGAGACCTTACTAAAACGAAAAAATAGTGCTTATCGTTATAGCAAAGAAGCTGAGACGGTGATTAAAGCGGTCAACGTTAGTCACATTGTTGAGCAATAAAAAATACTATCATTGCTGTTTTAGGGATTTTGTTTCTTTGGCGTTCCTTGCTATTCGTTCTTAAACCACGCTCTGTCTGATGAGTTGTCTAATGCTTCATGCGGGGTCTCTCCACGGACAACATAAGACTTCCGTTTGGCCGACTCAAAGTAAATTCGACTCAGTAACTCTGCTAATATTCCCGTCGTTAAAAACTGTACCGAGGCGACCATAAACAAAATAGAGATGAGTAATAAAGGGCGAGACCCTATATCTGCGCCCATAATAAATTTCTGAATTGCCAACCATATTAGCGACAATGAACCTATTGCGCCTAAACCCAAACCTATCGAGCCAAAAAAGTGTCCTGGGCGTGTGCGAAAACGCATAAAAAACCAAACAAATAACAAATCAAGAATCACCCGAAAGGTACGTGATATGCCATATTTTGACTCGCCACTTAAACGCTCTTGATGGTTCACAACTCGCTCGCCGATGCGTGAAGGGGGTACGGACATTGCTACCCAAGCAGGAATAAAGCGGTGCATCTCGCCATAAAGACGAACATTTTTCATCACCGAAGCACGATATACTTTAAGACTACAACCATAATCATGCAGGTAAACGCCTGTCACCTTGCCAATGAGTTTATTGGCAATTTTAGAAGGGATTTTACGCATAATGAGTTTATCTTTGCGCTTTTTACGCCAACCTTGTAATAGATCAAGCTTGCGCTCCTGTAAATCTTTGACCATCGCAGGAATATCAGCAGGATCATTTTGCAAGTCACCATCAAGCGTTACCAGTAAAGATCCTCGTGCTTTATCAATACCCGCTTGCATTGCAGCCGTCTGACCAAAATTACGCTGTAACTCAACCACACACAGCCATGATCCAAACTCTGCTTCGCATTCACGCATCACCTCTACCGTGCGATCCGAGCTACCGTCATCAACAACAATCAACTCCCAAGGCAATTCATAGTCCTTCAAAGCAATATAAACCGCATCAATCATGGCATGAATATTTGTTTCTTCGTTATAGAACGGTACGATGACGCTAACACTTTCTTCCACTAATTTGCCCTACTTGTTTTCATTATGAACGGTTATTATACCGCCTATGTTAAATATCAAAACAATAAAAATAATATTACTCTGGATGATTTTTTTCGGTTTTATTCTAGCCGTTGAATACTACTTTGGCTGGAAGACAATTTTAGCTCCTTGGAAAACACTCAGCCCCTCTGCCATTATTATCGCCATTTTACTGTTTTTACTAAGCTACCAAATACGCACATGGCGTTTATATGATTATTTTCTCCCCCACACCAAAGGTAATTGGCTTGCAGCATTACGCTTGATGCTATTACATAATATTTTAAACAATCTACTGCCTGCACGCACGGGAGAAGTCAGCTTTCCTTTATTAATGAAACGCTATTTTGCAGTTGACTATAGCCACTCAGTCCCCGCCCTCCTCTGGTTTCGTCTGCTCGATTTGCATACTCTATTATCTGTCGGCGCTATCGCTTGGATATTTACTAAGTCTCTAAACTATATTCCTCTGCTTGCTGTTTGGCTGTTATTACCTTTAATTTTTTATTATTTAAAAACCATTCTCCGACAAAAAATACCACATGCTGTTGTCATTAAAGTTTTAGATGGGCTACCTCAAAGTTATGGCGCATTTTGGCGTCATTATTTGCTGACTTGGCTAAACTGGAGCGTAAAATTGGCAGTATTGGCATGGTTATTGGGGCGATTTTTGCACACTGATATAGCGTATTTATTTAGCTCGGTTATAACGGGCGAGCTAAGTAGTGTTTTACCTTTTCACGCTCCAGCAGGAGTAGGCACTTATGAGACTGGAATGGTTGCTCCACTACTCGCTATTACAGACATTAATACCGCAACAAAAGCCGCTATAAATGTGCATTTATTTATGTTGTTTAGCTCAATTATTGGCGGACTAATTGCTTGGTTATTACCGATTAGAAAGCCATAGGAAAGAGGAAAACCGTGTAAAAACTTAACATTCTATTCCATAAGTAACATAGATATTAGTGGTTATTTACTATACATTATGCTGTTTTTTATAACATCACGGAGCCGATGTATGTCACTCTTGAACAAACCTGTTCTCACCCCCCTATTCGTATCACTCTGCCTCATTGCAAGCCATCAAGCAACAGCTAACCCTAGCAATATTTATAAAGTAAACAACGTCGGAAAAAATGGCGTGTTAAATTTACGTGAAGCTCCTAGTAAGAGCGCAAACGTCATACTAGAGCTACCTCATAATGCACGCTGGATTAGCAAACGCCCTGTTAACAATTCACGCGGACGTTCTCGCTCAGCTTGGCAGAAAGTCAGCTGGAATAATCAGGAAGGTTGGGTTGATTCAAGCTATCTAGCAGTAGACCCCGAAGCCACAAAAGTTAAATTAGAGCGTATGGCTTGCTTACAAAACAATCCTAAGTACCCTGCTTGTTGCGGTTATCCGAAACAAAAATTCACAGGAAAGCTTTATCCTGTAAAAGTTTACAGTGTTAGGCATGTTGATAGCGGTAATAGCTTAAATGTACGCACAGGTGCAGGAAGAAATTCGGATGTCATTGAAACGATTCCCCATAATGCTTCTGGTATTGTAAAACTGCCGATACAAGCTAAAAAGAATGGCACGTCCACATGGGAGAAAGTGCGTTGGAATGGTCAAAATGGTTGGGTAAATTCTTACTACTTAAGCTACGACCCTGAGTTAAGCGCATCACGCAATCAACTCAGAGAGCTTTGCAACTAAAAATTCAGGCATCACGACTCCATATTTTTCAAGGCATTCAAGTAACGCTTATAACGATCAACTGATATTTTTCCAGCATCGACAGCCGCCCTCACTGCACATTGTGGCTCATGGTTATGTGTGCAATTATTAAAGCGACAATATGGGATATGTGATGCGAATTCGATATAGCCATCACTTAACTTCCTCTCTGTTAGCTCATCTAAAACATAATCACGCACCCCTGGGGAGTCCATCAAATACGCCCCCATCTCCAAGTCATAGAGCGTGGCGGTGGTGGTGGTGTGTTGACCTTCGCCAGATTGAGAAATATCATTCACCAATAGCTCGATATTTGGCAAATAGTGTTGTGCGATAGACGACTTACCTACGCCAGAGCGACCGACAAAAATATTAGTTTTATCTTTCATTAGCTCACTCAATTCATCAACACCCTCACCAGTCATAGCATTAATAGCAATCACTTTATAGCCAATGTCTCGATAATCTTGCAGGGCTTTCCAGTCTTCTTCTGTTGCTTCCTGTTCTGCTAAGTCACTTTTATTGATGACAATAACGGCTTCTGCTTCAAGCTGTTGTGCTGCGATAAGGTAGCGGTCAACCAGTTCCCACAGGGGACGAGGTAACCATGAGCTAGTGATAATAATTTGGTCAACATTCGCCGCGATGGTTTTGGGTAAACCGCGATAGGTTCGGCGAGTAAGGGCATTTTTGCGGGGTAAAACGCTAACAACGGTGGCATTGCCATGTAAATTAGCTTGCCAAACGACATTATCACCACAGGCGACATGGTCTAGCTTTCTTTTGGTGGTACAACGAATGGGTTTTTCGCCCTCTCGCGATACTAATAATTCTGAACCAAAACGAGTGATGACTCGCCCTGTATGCTTTACAACGGGCTTATCCATGCTATCACTCATCTTGATTTTCCTTTGCTACCCCAAGCACAAGAATTAGCTGAGGTAGCGGATGATAAAAACGTATTACATCATTTATCACCCGTTGTTTCCTTCGATTTGTCTGCCGCCTTCTTTTTATCAACCGCAAACTTGTAATAGGCTTCATTTAGGTAAGCCGTCACATCTTTAATTTCATCATCAAATAAATTGGTGCTTAACTGGGCATCGCAACGACGAACCTGTGCATCTAAAGCCGTTAAACTGCTTACTTTTCGATCTTTACGGGTAAACAGCTCATCCGTTTGATGACATTGCATACACTGAGATGCTTCAAAGGTTTTCTTACCTTTTGTCACGTCACCTTCTGCAAATGCAGAGCCAGCGATTAATAAGCCACTTATCGCAACAATTAATTTTTTAGTATTATGGGTCATATCAAAATTCACTTTTCATTAGTTAGTCTAAACCACCCGCCTTCTTCAAATGCGCAATACGAATTGAAGCGGGCGGATGAGAATCATAAAATGCAGAATACAATGGGTCTGGGGTTAATGTTCCTGCGTTCTTTCTGTACAGACCTACTAAAGCACTAATGAGTTCCTTTGCACTTGATTCTTTTGCCGCAAATTCGTCTGCCTCAAACTCATGTTGGCGTGACCACCATGACATAATCGGGCCAATAAAAAAGGTATAAACAGGCGCGACCAGCATAAATAATAATAACGCCATATAGGTAGAGGGCTGTTCAACACCTAGCGCATGGAAAAAGCTTTCTTGTTTCATTAAATAAGCAAGTACCGCAAAGCCCGCTAATGTCATTAACATCGATAAAACCATCCCCTTCATAACATGCTTACGCTTGAAATGCCCTAGCTCGTGCGCTAGTACCGCCTCAACTTCTGCGGGAGACAAATGTTTGAGTAAAGTATCAAAAAAGACGATACGTTTGTTTTTTCCAAAACCTGTAAAGTAAGCATTGCCATGACTAGAACGACGCGAGCCATCCATTACAAATACGCCTTGTGAGTTAAAACCTGTGCGCTCCAATAAACCTGTGATACGTGATAAAACCTCGCCCTCTTCTAAAGGCTGAAATTTATTGAAAATTGGCGCAATAAATTTAGGGTAAGCCCACATCATCAACAAAGAAAATACCGTCAGCGCCAACCATGCATATAACCACCACAAACCTTCTGCATATTCACCCATTAGCCATAGCACCACTAAGATTAAGGGTATGCCGATGACTAATGATAAAACGGTGTTTTTTAATAAATCAATAAAGAAGGTTTTCATGGTTAGTTTGTTAAAACCAAACTTCTCTTCGATGACAAAATTCTGATAAAGGGTCGTTGGAATATCCACTAAACTGGAAATTAATGTAAAACTAAGAATAAAAGCAACGCCTGTCGTCAACTCACCTAAACCAAACGACCGCAACCATTCATCCAACAGATTAAGCCCGCCCCCTAAAGTCCACAGCAATAAAATAACGGAACCCAATAACAGCTCAAAACGACCAAACCCACCCTTTGCAACCGTATAATCTGCTGCTTTTTGATGCTCTTCTAACGTCACCTTATCGGCAAACTCCGCAGGTACGGCACTACGATGGTTTGTTACATTCGTCCCTTGACGCAGTGAAAGCCACAACTGCAAGCCAAGAGTGATGGCGAAAGGTATAATAAAAATCCAAGTGTATGTGTGCATATGATTTTGTTAAACTGCTTTGTTTTTAATAAAAGCGCACCAGTATAAACCATGCGCTACATCATAACGACGGAAAATAATAATGAGCGATACAAATATCAATAAAGACAACCTAATATGGATTGATCTAGAAATGACAGGCTTAGACACTTTTAATGATGTCATTATTGAAATCGCCACTGTGGTTACCGATAAAGATTTAAACAAATTAGCAGAAGGCCCGGTGATCGCCATTCATCATCCTGATAGTGTGCTAGATGCAATGGATGAATGGAACACGCAACATCATGGCGACTCAGGCTTGGTTGACCGCGTCAAAAAAAGCCAGTACAGCGTACAACAAGCCGAAGCTGAAACCATTGCATTTTTGCAACAATACGTCCCCAAAGGCGCATCACCCATGTGTGGCAATAGCATCTGTCAAGACCGCCGTTTTATGGCGCGCTTAATGCCTGAACTAGAAGACTATTTTCATTACCGTAATTTAGATGTGAGCACATTAAAAGAACTAGCCGCACACTGGAAGCCCGAAGTATTAGATCAATTTGAGAAAAAAGGCGCGCATTTAGCATTGGATGATATTTTGGAATCAATTGATGAATTGCAGTTTTATCGTCAAGCCATTTTATCAATTTAGACCAGACTGAGGATATTGGTGTATTATCATTAGAAGCCGCACCTATTAGGAGATCAACATGTCCGCTACCGCAGAAGATATTTATACCAACAAAAAACTCAGCATCGAAGAATACTTCGAGCTTGAGGAAGAACTAGATCAAAAGTTTGAATATGTTGATGGTGAAATTTTTGACATGACAGGCGGGACGGTTAGTCATAGTTTAATCTCGACTAATGTAACAACAACACTTAGTCTTTTATTACGCAATACTTCCTGTACCGTGCTAAATTCTGATGCAAAATTATCAATTGATGAACTTAAAAACTTCTTTTACCCCGATGCGATGGTGTTGTGTGAAGAAGGCAAAATAGAGAAAAAATTTGTTCGACAACCACAAATAATTATCGAAGTTCTATCCCCCTCAACAGAGGGTTATGACCACGGTAAGAAATTTGCTTTTTACCGATTAATTGACTCATTAAAAACGTATATTATGTTGCATCAAGACAAACCGTTAGCCGAGGTTTATCAACGCAATACTGATAATAGCTGGCTGTTAAAAGAGTACTCAGGCTTAGAAGCGATAATTCCTGTTAACGATGAGTTATTGTTAGCCATGTCTGATTTATATCGACAGGT
>CAZQTJ010000090.1:0-4340 GCA_964596035.1 uncultured Cocleimonas sp.
GTGGTCTTTAATACGCAAGGAATGCTTTCTACACCATTTTTTTGTGTATTCTGCTATTACTCGTTTAATTTCAACCGAGCCTGACATAAATTGACTTGCAGTATGTTTTATCTCTGTATCACTATGAACTAGCATCGGCTGGTAAATATTTCTATCTTCAGTATCTAAGTGTTCTTTGACGGCAGCGACATAGTTGAAAAATATGTCACACATAATTTGTGTGTCGCATAACTCTCTATTTCTAATGAGTACGCTCAGTACTTTTGAATGTTCTGCTATTTTATGATTGTGCTTTTGTAGCGTATCGATTGATATCATGGGATTCCTCCGTGGATTCAGGTTAAATCTATTAAGATCTTACTGAAGCTTAGTATCTTTGGAGGAATTTTGCGTTGATTTAGAACAATCATTAATCAATAAATATCATCTAACATGAGGTAGCTTGTCTAGTTCGTCCTCTATCCATGTGCGTACGGCATTGTTAATCTCACTTGGCTCTAAGTTATCAACGTCAATTTTTGGACCGATACTAACTGTAATTAAGCCTGGGCGTTTAATAAAGGTCTCGCGAGGCCAACATTCCCCTGCATTATGTGCGAGGGGGTATACTGGGTATTTAGAATAACTGGCAAGAATAGCCCCACCCATTTTGTAGCGCGCTTTTACGCCGGGTGCAACACGCGTGCCTTCGGGGAAAATACACACCCATTTGCCTTCCTCAAGACGCTGTTTACCTTTTACTTTAACTTGCTCTACGGCAGATCGTCCCGCGCCTCGATCAATACCTATCGGGCTTAGCAGGGGCAATGCCCAACCATAA
This sequence comes from uncultured Cocleimonas sp., assembly GCA_964596035.1. Lineage (GTDB taxonomy): Bacteria > Pseudomonadota > Gammaproteobacteria > Thiotrichales > Thiotrichaceae > JAGLBW01. Next base: position 821 of record CAZQTJ010000090.1, read on the forward strand.
AAAGGGATTTTATATAACTCTTTTTTTAGTACCCACGACATGCTTGGGAAAATAGTCGGTATAAACATGGTTTCCCATGTGGATTGGTGATTTGGAAGGATAATGGCATTATTCTTGAGGTCGATATTATCAATGCCCCGCACTTGATATTTTATGCCGCAAACTACTTTAAGCATCCAAATATTAAAGTGAGGCCAAGCCAATAAAATTTTATACTGTGCTGAGGCTGGTAGCAGATACAAAATAGGGGTGATTAAACCTGCGAGAATAGTAATACCCGCAAAACCTATCCAAAATATTGTGGAGCGAAAGCCCAACCAAAGCAGGTAAAGTGGGTTATTATTTTCTTTCATGACATTAATTTCAATATTTGTTGTAAGGCTTGACCACGATGACTAATTGCATTTTTTTCATCAGGAGAAAGCTCGGCTGAACAGGCATTATGGCTAGGCACAAAAAACAAGGGGTCATAACCAAAACCATTAGCGCCTGAAAGTTCGTGCAAAATCCGCCCTTCCCAGCTTGCATCTGCAATTAGGGGAGAAGGGTCATCTGCATGACGCATAAAGACGATACAGCAACGAAACCGAGCCGTTCTTTCTTCGTCAGGCACACCTTCCAGCTCTTTTAACAGTTTGATATTGTTGGCATCATCACCTTCGCCAGAGTAGCGAGCGGAGTAAATACCCGGCCGCCCATTGAGTGCATCAACTTCAATCCCTGAGTCATCCGCTAAAGCAGGTAGACCTGTATGTTTTGCGGCACTTCTAGCTTTAAGAATGGCATTTTCCACAAACGTCAAACCCGTTTCATCAACATCTGGTGCATTGAATTCAGATTGAGCAACAATCTCAAAACCCGCTGAACCTAAAATACGGAAAAACTCGCGTAATTTACCTTGATTCCCGCTGGCGAGGACGACTTTTTGTGGTTTAATGCTCATCATTATGCGCCCTTCAAGACCTTGTTTTGCTCGGTTATAATTTCTGCAATACCTTTTTCAGCAAGCGCAAGCATTTCGTTCATTTCATCACGAGAAAAAGCATGACCTTCCGCCGTCCCCTGAACTTCAATAAAACGACCTGCATCATCCATCACAACATTCATGTCTGTTTCTGCATTCGAGTCTTCGGGATAATCTAAATCAAGCACAGGCTGACCTTCAAAAATACCCACAGAGATAGAGGCTAGTTGCCCAATCAGCGGACTCTCGGTTAATATTTCTTGCTCTAAAAGCGTCTGCAGCGCATCCACTAAAGCGACATAACCACCACTGATAGAAGCGGTACGTGTGCCACCATCTGCCTGAATAACATCACAATCAACAATAATTTGACGCTCACCCAAGGCTTTCATATCAACAACAGCGCGCAAAGACCGACCAATCAGGCGTTGAATTTCTTGTGTGCGACCACTTTGCTTGCCTCGTGCGGCTTCACGCCCCATGCGCGAATCGGTAGAGCGAGGCAGCATACCGTATTCTGCTGTCACCCAGCCTTTGCCTTTACCACGCAACCAAGGAGGCGTTCTATCATCAACCGTTGCAGTACATAATACTTTAGTATCACCAAATTCAACTAAAACTGAACCTTCAGCATGTTTGGTATAATTGCGTGTAAACTTCACCGCACGCATTTCATTTGTAGCACGACCGCTTGGTCTCATGTTTCTCTCCTCTATTATTTGAGGCTGGATTATACCTCTTAGGCTAGTACCCCATCAACATTGGTTTGATGGGGTACTAGATAATGCATCAGGATTTGAAAGACTAATACCCTTGAAATAGGGTAAAATAACCTTATCTGTAAAGTAGCAACAGGAAACAACCCTACTGATAATAATAAACGACAAGGTAACAACATGGATACAAACCAAACAGGTATAACAAAAGCAGAATATAATATTGGCGATGTGATTTATCATCATCACCATGACTTTCGCGGTGTCATTATAGATGTCGATGCAAATTTCTCTGGCGATGATGAGTGGTATGAGGAGGTCGATGGCATTAGAGGTCCTAAAAATGCCCCTTGGTATCATGTTTTAGTCGATGAAGAAACAACGCTGGCTTATGTTTCAGAGCAAAATATCAGCTCCGACTCCTCGCCAACAGAAGTTATACACCCAATGATAGATGATGTCTTTACACGTACATCAACGGGGAAATATATGCCACGTCAAATAGTAAATTAAGCAGGCGCTGATTTGCGCTCCTTAATGATTGGATAAATTATCACATGGATACTTCATGGATTAATAATTCCCCTTATCTTGTTGCTTTTCTCACAGGTCTTTTTGGTGGTGCCCACTGCGTTGGCATGTGTGGTGGAATCGTTGGAATACTGTCTTTAAGCCAACAACCCAGTACTAAAAAACCCACTTTCTTACAGCAACTCCCTATTCTTCTTGGATATAATCTTGGTCGCATTGCAAGTTATGTTATCGCTGGCGCTATTGTTGCTGCCTTGGGCGCAGGTCTAATTGACCTCACAGGGCTTGATCACACTAAAAAAATTCTATCGGTGATAGCGGCATTTTTTATGTTGCTTTTAGGCTTATACCTAGCAGGTCTTTGGAATGCCTTATCTAAAGTTGAAAGTGCAGGAGCAACATTGTGGAAACGCATAGAACCACTCAGTCGTCGCTTTATTCCCGTTAATACCGTGCAACGTGCCATTCCTTTAGGCTTTTTATGGGGATGGCTTCCTTGCGGTCTCGTTTACACCATTCTTATTATGACGCTCTCTGCGGGAAGCGCAGTAGAAGGTGCTTTATTGATGTTAGCATTTGGTTTAGGGACATTGCCCAACTTATTGGCGATGGGAGTCATTGCAACACGCCTCACTAAATGGACTCGCAATCCAAAAGTTCGTTTATTAGCAGGCTTACTGGTAATAGTAATGGCAGTTATTACATTGTTACGAGTATTTTAGACGCTGAATTCCAGAAGGTTTATGCAATATCGCAGCCTGCTTTAAGTTGATGAATAACTAATCGTAAGCACTCGCCTTATCTTGAACATTACTATTTTTTGATTTATAAGTACGGATCACACCAATTAGCATAATCACAATATGAATCAACACGATGATCAGTAAACTAGTGTCGGAAGTCCCTAAGAAAATACTGCTTGCATCAGGTGTTGTATTCACAACATCTTGCACATGGGTATCCGCAATAAAGTTATGCAATATTCTTTCTTGAGGAAAATTAAATACCATCAAAATCAATAAAGCATCCGCTATGATAATAAGCACTTTAGTCAACACTGTTTTACATCTTACGATAAGCAAGAAGGTGATGAAAATAATGGCGCTAGTGATACCTAGACTAGAAAGGAAGAAAGTATTAAATCGTCCATCAACAGTCGCCTCAGCTCTGCTTGAGCCTCCTAGCATATAAAATAAATGACTTAAATCTAAGTTGATATTAATGGCGATAATTAATGCAATAACAGCAATTAGACTGACAATGTTTAGTAACATATTGTTATTTGTATTACTCATAAAAGCTCCTTTTT
>CAZQTJ010000090.1:4440-7336 GCA_964596035.1 uncultured Cocleimonas sp.
AACAAGGACATCTTTAATGGTATCTATTAGCAAACTGTTTATTAGCAGTTTATTACTGAGCGCTTTTTTAATCTCTACTGCAATTGCACAAGATTGTAGTTACTACAAAAAAAAATATAATTGCCCCGTTGATAAACGTTTTCAAATACACCTTAGTTTTGATGATGGTGTCGGTAGCGTCACCCCGCAAGTTTTAGACACTTTAAAGCGTGAACATATACCCGCTACTTTTTTTGTATTAGGCAATAAAGTCGATTGTCAGCAGTATCGTCAAAGCTGTACCACTGGAAAAAACAAGAAAAGCTGTCAATCACTTAAGTTATGCCAACAACGCCGCCAAGTGCTTAAACGTATCAAGCAAGAGGGTCACTTAATTGGCTCACACAGTTACGAACATTTTCACCATTCACAATTATCACCCGCAGCATTACAATCCAATATCCAACGTTCCAAACAAATTTTACAGCCCTTCTTTACTACCAAACCCGCTCCCTTTCGTTTACCTTATGGCGATGGTTGGTTTAATCAAAAAGACAAACCGCAAGTAATGAAAGCTTTAGAGAAAAATGGCTTTACCCATATTGGTTGGGAAATGTCGGGCTTTGACTGGAACGAGAAAAATCAGCACGGCACAAAAATTTTAGACAATATAATGACGCAAATGTGCTCAGGACGAAACGGTACGGTGCTATTACATGACGGTGTTTTCGAAAACGAGCATGAAGGGAGAATTTTCACTGCAAAACATCTTGCAGAATGGATTCCTGTGATGCGTTGTGTTGCCGACTTTGTGCCACTCAGTCATTTTAATAAAAAACTAAAACCCTATTAATTATGCTACATATCGTCGTTGCTATTCTTCGCAATAAAAGCAAGCAAATATTAATAGCACAACGTGCGAGCAAACAGCATCAAGGTGATAAATGGGAGTTTTCTGGCGGTAAAGTGGAGACAGGAGAGACTCCCCAACAAGCCCTTGCCCGAGAATTAGATGAAGAATTAGGCATTCAAATAGAAGCCGCCCTCCCGTTAATCCAAGTACATCATCATTATCCTGACCTTGCTGTTTTTTTAGATGTCTTTGAAGTAAGTGCATGGCAAGGTGAAGCGTATGGAAAAGAAGGGCAACCTATACGCTGGGTCACTATCAATGAACTCAGTCGTTACCCTTTTCCCGCCGCAAACAAACCCATATTACAAGCCTTAGCCTTGCCAGACACCTGCCTTATCACACCACATATTGAGAATGAAAATGAGTTTAAACAAGGCATATTACATTGCTTAAACAATGGCATTAAACTCATTCAATTTCGCGCAAAAAAACTGACACCCTATGATTACATCAAGCGTGCAACATGGTTATCTCAACAGTGTAAACATTATCAATGTCGCCTTGTTTTAAACTCCCCTCCTGAAAATTTCATATCACTGTCTGCACAAGGTTTACACCTCACTAGCTACCAACTATTAGCACAAAAGCAAAGACCAAACGTACAACTACTATCTGCCGCCTGCCATAACGAAGCAGAGCTAAAAAAAGCACAACAACTGAATATTGACTTCGTATTTTTGTCGCCCATTCAAGCAACCACCTCCCATCCCGAGGCAAAAGCGAAAGGCTGGAAATGGTTTAATCAAGCAGTAAAACAGATTAACTTACCCGTTTATGCCTTAGGAGGGTTAGGGCAAAGCGATATTGCAACCGCTAGACATCATGGCGCACAAGGAATTGCCGCTATTAGTCGCTTATGGAAAACCGATGGAAACAAATAATTGTTCAACATTGGAGAATTATTTGTTTCCATCTCCCCATTATATCCTGTGTTAAACTACGGGTCTTTGATAAAAAATACAAATAGGAGTGAATGAATGGAAGGCTTATTAACCTTAGAAAACCTTTTTACCTTAGGAATGTTAGTACTATTACAAGCTGTTCTAGGGTTTGACAATCTTCTTTACATTGCTTTGGAATCACAACGTGTAGAAACGTCTAAACAAGCAAAGTTACGTCGCTTAGGCATCGGTTTAGCCGTTATTTTACGGGTTGGTCTATTATTTGTTTTAATGAAAGTTATCTCTTTATTCCAAGATGTACTTTTCTCCTTGGATTACAGTGGCATTGTTGAAGGTCACTTTACCCTACATAGCCTCATTGTCTTTATCGGGGGTATTTTTATCATTTATACCGCACTTAAAGAAATCAACCATATGTTAATGCTAGAGGAAGATGCACACTCAAAACGTAAACCACGCTCTTTCATCGTCGCTTTAATTTGGATAGTGATCATGAATGCGGTTTTCTCCTTCGACTCAATTCTTAGTGCAATGGCTCTGAGCAACAACTTTATCATTATGGCTAGCGCGATTATTATTGGCGGAATTTTAATGATTTGGCTATCAGACCATGTCACCGAGTTTTTAAAGAAGAATCGTATGTACGAAGTGGTTGGCTTATTTATCTTATTATTAGTCGGCGTTATGTTGCTATCTGAAGGTGGTCATTTATCACATTTGACCTTATTTGGAACAGAAATTACGCCAATGAGTAAAGGTACATTCTATTTAGTTATTGCCGTAATAGTCGTGGTTGAGTTAGTCCAGTCACGCTATCAAAAACGCTTAATTGCGATGAAGCTTCATAATGATAAGACGCATATAGATTAATCATTCTCTTAAAAATAGGCGGTAACTCAGATAAAACATCACCCGACACTCAATAAGCTGACCCGACTTACCATTAGCTACCCCACTTTAAATTGATAGCCCTAACATCCACAGATAAGAATGAAAAAAAATTATCCAAGAGTACTTAGGGGTTACCAACTTAAGGTGGTATAGTTAAAATTTAATAGATTTACCACCGCAGACCACAAATAATTTAAACGTATCACCAACC
>CAZQTJ010000091.1:0-7326 GCA_964596035.1 uncultured Cocleimonas sp.
CTTTACTCTTTATTCCCATACGGTCCTGGTAAGCAAGCATGTAAGTATGCTGGTCTTCCTAAGCCTACTGGTTGTGTATAAGTCTTAGTTTTCTAAGTTTTATATGAAAAGATTTGGAGTAGCCTTGTCTGCTCCGATCTTTTTCATGAGTTTATATTTGTTATTAGATTTTAATGTATGTGAATTCATGAAAGAGATGAATTTTTAGGAGTTAAGAAGTGATCTTAAGCTATATTTTTGGTGCGCTCTTTTGGGTTGCTACCTTGGTTTTAGTGCTGGGTATTGCCTTTAAAGTTCGTCTTTATTGGAAAACACCAGCACCTTTGAAAATCCCTACAACTCCAGCCCCGTTAACACAAGGTGGCGTTTTTGTTCGCATGTTTAAAGAAGTAGTCTTTTTCTTTAGTTTATTTCGTTCAAATAAACTGTTATGGATTTTAGGTATTGCCTTTCATTATGCTTTAGCGCTTGTGTTGTTTCGACATGTGCGTTACTTCCAAGAATCGACGTGGTTTATTGTTGATGTGATTCAGCCCTTTGGTAAATATGCAGGTTTCTTGATGGTCTTAGCATTAATTGGCTTGTTAGCGCGTCGTATCTTTATAGATAGAGTGCGTTATATAACCGCCCCATCTGATAGGGCAATGTTAGGTCTTTTAATACTCATAGGTGCATCAGGCTTGATGATGAAGTTTGTAGCGCATACGGATATTTTAATGGTTAAGCAATTCTTTATCGGTCTAAGAACGTTTGATTTTCAACCATTGCCTGCTGACCCTATCTTAATGGTTCACTTGTCATTGGTTGCACTACTCATGTTGATATTTCCTATTAGTAAGTTGTTACATGCGCCAGGGATTTTCTTTAGTCCAACACGTAATCAAATTGATAATCCTAGAGAAAAGCGTCATCTTTCGCCTTGGGCAGCAGAACTAGAAAAGCAGAATAAAAATTATTTGCATGAGTTGGATAAATAAGGGCATTTATTATGGCAGATTATGAAATTCCAACGGTAACAGGTGATGATGGCATAGTAGATGTGCCAGCCCTTAAAAAAGGGACAATGGGTCACTTGCATGGACCTTGGGTATCAAAACCAGACTTTCAAAAGGAAATGGGTTTTCCAACTGATTTCACTATGCCAGAAGCCATAGAAAATTATGGTGATGGTGATACTTTAGTTGAGAATTGGAAAGATCGTGCATTAGAAAAATTAGATGATTTGCGTGGACGTTATCGCTCGCTACAAGTTTTCTTAGATATTTGCGTGAAGTGTGGTGCTTGTACAGATAAGTGTCATTACTACATCGGTACAACTGACCCCAAGAATATGCCTGTTGCGCGTCAAGATTTATTGCGTAAGGTTTATCGTCGTTATTTTACCTTTGCTGGTAAGTTTTTCGGCAAAATCGGTATGCCAGGTTTTGTTGGCGCAGCAGAGCTAACCGAAGACGTTGTAAAAGATTGGTATAACTATTATCACCAATGTTCACAATGTCGTCGTTGTTCAGTGTTCTGTCCTTACGGAATTGATACCGCTGAAATCTCAATGGCAGCACGTGAAATACTCGATCATATCGGTATGGGGCAGAAATACTGTACTGAGATCATGGGTAAAGTACACAAAATTGGTAATAATCTAGGTCTACCCGAAGCTGCATTAGCAGATACCTTAGAAGGACTAGAAGAAGATATTTACGATGAGACAGGTGTACTAGTTGAACTGCCACTCGATAAGAAAGGGTCAGACATACTTCTTATCACGCCATCGGCAGACTTCTTTGCAGAGCCACACGTTGACGGCTTGATGGGGTATGCAAAAGTATTCCATGAGTTAGGCTTAGACTTTACTCTAAGTTCTTATGCATCAGAAGGTGCGAACTTTGGCATGTTTATTGGTAGTTATGAGAACATGCGCCGTCTAGCTTTGCGTATTCGTAAAGCAGCGATTGACCTTGGTGTTAAGCGTATTGTCTTTGGCGAGTGTGGACATGCATGGCGTGTAGCTTACAGCTTCTTAAATACCTTGGCTGGACCTTGGGACTTCTTAGATCAAAACTATCCCATTCCACAGCATGTATTAGAAATTACCGAGCCAGCACTAGCGGCAGGTAAGTTGAACATAGACAAGTCTGAAAATGATCATATGACACTGACTTTTCATGACTCTTGTAATATCGCGCGTGGTTCACGTATCGGTAATTACGAAGGTGGTCAGTTTGAAGTGCCACGGAATGTTATCAAGGCAGTGTGTAATAACTACGTTGATATGCCAAAAGATACAATCCATGACGCAACCTTCTGTTGTGGCGGTGGTGGTGGTATTTTGACAGACGACTTGATGGAAGTTCGTGTGAAAGGTGCTCAGCCAAGAATGGAAGCACTCAAACATGTCACTGAAAATCACGGCGTAACGCACATGGCAGCGATATGTGCGATATGTAAGTCACAATTCACGAAAGTTATTCCATATTATGGCTTCACAATGGATCAAATTGTGAGTGTTCATCAACTGGTTAGTAGCGCGATTAAGCTAACGGGGCAGTTGACTGAAGACGAAATAGATGAAATGGAATTCGATTATGATGAAGCAAAAGAAAAACTAATTGCTTCAAGAGAAGCAGCTGAGTAATTCAGAAAGTTATCTCAATCAACTATTTACTGTAAGTTTTACACTTACATCAAAATTTTAAACTTAGCCGTAAGGCTGTAGTACTGGAGAATAGGCATGGCAACATCACCTGATGATACATTGGTACATACTTTTCGACGTTATGACGACGGAGACGATACTTGGGGTAGTATGAACGAGCATATCTTCCAAGAAGATACCTCCTATAAATGTCCTACCTATATTCAAAAAACACCACCATGTCAGGGTAGTTGTCCTTCAGGGGAAGACATCCGTGGTTGGTTGCAGATCGTACGTGGCATAGAAGCACCTGTTGGTGATATGAGTATGCAAGAATATGCATTCCGTCGCTCTACAACTGCTAATCCATTCCCTGCAATGATGGGTCGTGTTTGTCCTGCTCCTTGTCAAGACGGTTGTAACCGTAATGACGTTGATGACTTTGTTGGTATCAACGCAGTAGAGCAGTACATCGGAGATGAGGCAATTAAAGGTGGCTTCACCTTTGATCGTCCAGACGAGTTGTCAGGAAAGAAAGTAGCAATTATTGGTGCAGGACCTGCGGGCATGGCAGCCGCTTATCAGCTACGTAAAATGGGTCACGCTTCAGTCGTATTTGACGACCATGAAGAGATGGGTGGCATGATGTTCTACGGCATTCCTAACTACCGTACTCCGCGTGAAGCACTGCGTCATGAGAATCAACGTATCCTAGATATGGGTGATATTGAATTCCGTGGTAACACACGTGTTGGTAAAGACATCTCTGTCGAAGAATTAGAAAAAGACTACGATGCAATTCTTTGGGCATTAGGCGCAAAGAAAGGTCGTGGCTTATTCCTAGAAAACTGGAACGATGTTCCTAACTGCGTAACAGCGGTTGACTTCCTAGAAGCATTTAACAAAGGCGATATGAAATATACCGCTAAAAATGTTGTTTGTGTAGGTGGTGGTGATACCTCTATTGATGTTGTGTCTGTCTCTCGTCGTATTGGCACCATCGAAGATTATAATGAGCTTCCTGAAGATTCAGCAGAAGGACGTTTAGTTCATGAGTCTAATGGTACGATTCCTTGTGAAAATGTAACGCTAACGGCATTATTTGCACAAGAAGATATGACAGCAGCAGAGCATGAAGTACATGATGCTATTCGTGAAGGTGTAAACCTAATGAACGAAGTAATGCCTGTTGAAATCATCACTGATGAAAATGGTCGTGCAACAGGACTTAAGGTAGTTGCTTGCGAGATGGATGGTAATATCCCTAAAGCGAAAGAAGGTGCTGAGGAAGTTATTATTCCAGCAGATTTAATCGTTTCTGCCATTGGTCAGTTTGGTGATCTTGACGGTGTTGAAGACTACGGTAATACCGACAAGAACTTATTTGATGCGGATGCTTTCTATCAAGTACCTAATAAAGCAGGACATTTCGCAGCAGGCGACATCGTGCGTCCTCACCTATTAACGACTGCAATCGGTCAAGCGTCTATCGCGGCTGAAAGTATTCATAAGTACATGAGTAACGAAAAGCAAACTCGTCGTCCTAAAGTTGATAAGCATCATTTCGATATGCTTGAAAAGCTAGGTGAGTACAGCAGAACGCCATCATCATTTGAAGAAGCTAAGACAGATGACATGCGCGGTACAGACTCTATGGACTACGCGGTACATAACTTTGATGACCGTTCAGAGCATGAAATCATCAAATCAAGCGAGCTATTTCTAGGGCACTTTGAGAAAGTTGATCGAGTGCTACGTGTTGAGGATGTACCGAGCGATACAGAAGTTTTAGGTCATTTCCAAGAGCGTATGGCTGGTCTTGATGACGTGAAAGCAAAAGAAGAAGCAGAGCGTTGCATGAGTTGTGGCATGTGTTTCGAGTGTGATAACTGTGTTATCTTCTGTCCTCAAGATGCAGTATTCCGCGTGAGCAGAGACGATGCACCTATCGGTCGTTATGTTGATACTGACTACGACAGGTGTGTTGGTTGTCATATCTGTGCAGATGTCTGTCCTACGGGCTACATCGAAATGGGTCTTGGCGGATAATCATACATAAAAGATGTATAAGGGCTGAGGATTTGATCGTTTCTAATGCTAGAAATAATTAAATTCTTCATCTAAAAGGCGGTTAGGAGCTGAGTGTTGTATAGCTCAACCTCTAACCGCCTTCTTCATTGTAGGTAACTCTATGTTTAGTAAATTCTTATCAGTGGCACCATTGATGGTGATACTTGTTTCCCTGTTAGGGATTTCAGGTTGTGACAGCAAGCCACTTGAAATAGCAAAGGCTGTAAAAAGCTTTGACACCGATCAGCAGCGTGATGCTCATGTGGCTGATATGCGCAAAAATCACATGGAACGTCTCTTGCATAAACGTGATCAGACAATGCATGAAGGTGTAAGAACACCTAAATATAGTTTAAAGGCCTGTATTAATTGTCATGTGCCAGCTCCTACTGAGAGTAAGGTCGTGCGTCATACTGACCCTGAACATTTTTGCGCAACATGTCACGCCTACGTTAGTGTACAACTCGATTGTTTTCAATGTCATGCAGATCATCCCGACAAGCCTGAAGTCGCGGCGGCTAGTAATGCCTTATCGACGGATAATTTGAAAGTAGCGACCGAGAATACAGCTACGGAGGTAATGGCGAAATGAGTAATAAAATGAATCAAAACGAAGGGAAGGGTGGCAACATCAATTCCTATCGCCGTCAGTTCATGGCTGGATTAGCAGGTATTACTGCTGTGGCAACGGTAGCACCCGGTATTGTTTTAAGACAAGTCCAAGCAAAAGACCCAGCAGAAGCGGTGACAAATAAAAAACGTTGGGGCATGTTAATTGATACTAACAAGCTAAAAGATGGTGGAGATGCTTGCATCGCAGCCTGTAAGAAAGAACACGGTTGGGGTGATGAAAAACTATCTAGTATCGAGCAAGATGCTCAGTGGATTCGTAAAGTCAAAGTAACGGAAAAACTGACAAAGCATGAGACCGTTTTACCCGTGATGTGTCAGCATTGTGATACAGCACCGTGTGTTGATGTTTGTCCTACGGGCGCATCTTTCAAACGTGCAGACGGTATCGTGTTAGTCGATAAGCATATCTGTATAGGTTGTCGTTACTGCATGATGGCTTGTCCTTACAAAGCACGTAGTTTTGTACATGAAACATTAATTGATCAACGCCCTGATACGCCACGCGGAAAAGGTACGGTTGAATCATGTAATATGTGTGTGAATCGTGTGGATGAAGGTAAAAATCCTGCCTGTGTTGATGCAGCTCCAGAAGCCATTTTATTTGGTGATCTAAATGATTCAGCAAGCAACATCAGCAAAGCATTAAAGGAATTCGGTGGCACACAAATACGCGCCGATTTAGGTCTTAACACTGGCGTTCGTTACTGGGGTATCTAAGCATTATGAATAAGAGAATCACATTTAGCGAAGCAGGTAGTGGTAAAGGGTTTTTAACACTATTAGCCATCACAGGCTCAATGGTATTGGTAGGATTTTTATCCTTCCTCTTCATGGAGCATTCAGGGCATCATGTCACAGGCATGAACAACCAAGTTGTTTGGGGTTTACCGCATGTATTTGCCATCTTTTTAATTGTTGCCGCATCAGGTGCTGCTAACATAGGCTCCATCGGCACAGTCTTTGGTAAAAAAATATACCAGCCATTAGGTCGATTATCCATAGTAACCGCTGTTGCTTTATTAATAGGTGGTCTACTGGTTTTGGTACTTGATCTTGGACATCCCGATCGTTTGATTGTTGCGATGACGTATTTTAACGTTAAATCGATCTTCACATGGAATATCGCACTCTATAGCGGCTTTATCGGCGTAATGGCCGTGTATCTATGGACAATGATGGATAGAAGCAAAAAAGTGAAGAAGCTATACAAGCCAATGGGTTATGTTGCATTTCTTTGGCGTATTATCCTCACCATGGGAACAGGCTCTATCTTCGGTTACTTAGTTGCTCGTCAATATTACGATGCAGCTATTATGGCACCTTTATTTATTACTCTATCCTATGTATTAGGGACGGCTATTTATACGTTAGTATTGATGATGGCGTATAAGTTTACAGGTCGTGACTTAGGCGATGCGGTACTTAATCGTTTACGCTATACCCTCGCAATTTTTATCGCCGCAGTTCTGTTTTTTGAACTAGTGCGTCATTTAACAAATCTCTATGCAACCGAGCATCATGGCATAGAAGCGTATATTTTGCGTGATGGTGGTTTTATCACCAGCCTATTCTGGTATGGACAAATTTTATTAGGTAGCTTAGTACCCCTATTTTTAGTGTGGTGTAAAAAGCTTAAAAACAACCGTACTGCACTCGTTTTAGCCTCCATATTCGCTATCATCGGCGGCGCAAGCTTCTTGTATGTTGTCTTAATAGGCGGTCAAACAGCGCCACTTGTTTTATTCCCTAATGCCTTAGTCGAAAGTTCATTTTTTGACGGCGTGGTAACAACTTACAGCCCATCTATCTATGAGCTTATGCTTGGAATAGGTGGTGTCGGTGTTGCTTTATTAGTGATTTTACTAGCAACAAAAGTATTGCGTTTGTTGCCAGACTCACTAGCGGATAGCGTCGCAGACCCACATCATAAAAGCTAATTAGTTTTGTAGTGATAGTACGAAAAAGCCAGCTTTAGAGCTGGCTTTTTTGTG
>CAZQTJ010000092.1:0-7219 GCA_964596035.1 uncultured Cocleimonas sp.
GTACCAAAACTAGTCCCGCCACCACATCCAGCGAGGGCTAATGACAATAAAACAGGGAGGGTTAATCTTTTCAAATGAGTGGGGAGTATCATAAGTAGGGCCTTATTATTTTTATTAGTTTTTTTATTATTTCTCACGACTATTTTAGATGTGAGTGACAAACCTCTGATTAAAGAGGTTTGTTTTATCGACAGTTTATCATTAGAAGCCCTTGTTTTGTCAATATGATGACACTGCCATCGGACTATTGGTCTTTTTATTTGATGAATTAAGAAGAGCAGAGCTCCTTCAAAAAGTATCCCTGTATATTTTAAATATCAAAACACACAAAAGCCGCGTAAACGCGGCAAAATCATATCGAAGGGGGATGTTCAATCAGTTCAGATATTAACTACACATAGCGAGAACCATGCTTTTTCTGCGCTATATGATAGCGTCGTATACCATGAAACATAGCATTCGCTAGTTTGTTTTGATAATAACTTGTATTTAAACGATACTCTTCTTTTGGGTTACTAATAAAAGCGGTTTCAACCAACATCGAAGGAATATCAGGCGACTTGAGTACCACAAAGGCTGCGCTTTCAACTCTTTTTCGTAATAAGTTATTGATGCCGCTCAGCTCTTTCAAAACATTTTTTGCTAGACCCAAGCTATTATCAATAGTCGCAGACTGTGATAGGTCAAGTAATAAAGAAGACAGCACTTTATTGTTACGGCTAATATGTGTACCACCTAATGTTTGCTCATATGAGTTTTCATTATTAGCCAGCCAGCGAGCAGCTTCACTTGACGCTCCATTTTCAGATAAAATATAAACTGAAGACCCTGTTAATTTACGATTAGGATTTGCATCTGCATGAATAGAGATAAATAAATCAGCACCTTTAGCGCGTGCTTTTTCCATGCGTTTACGTAATGACACATAATAGTCACCATCGCGTGTTAAAACCGCTTTCATATCGGGTTGTTGATTAATACGTGCCTGTAAGCGACGGGCAACTTTCAATACCACGTCTTTCTCTCGTGTTCCTCTTCTTCCAACAGCTCCTGGATCTTTTCCGCCATGACCTGGATCAATAGCAACAACAAAACGTTTACCACGGCGTGAAACTTGCTTCTTAACCAGTGATTTTTTCTCACTTTTTTTTGATAATTTCTTCGCCGTTTTCTTTTTTGCTATAGACCTTTCTGCTGATGATGACTTGCCTGAAAGCATCACTTCTAAACGATAACCTTCACTTGTTTGACGTAGCTTAGTTTTCACTTTTGCTTGTTGCGCCAGATCAAGTACAATTCTTAAATCATTGCCATTACGAATCGCATGTCGAATGCTTTTTACTAGGGAGTTTTTCCCTACGTATTTTTTTAATTTTACCTTTAGCTCAGTGTTTTTGAGGTCTAATACCACTCGATCAGGAGCTTCTAAAGAGAATAAAGAGTGTTTGATTGAGTGACTCAAGTCAAACACAAGACGCTGTTCTCGCCCCCCTTTTCTTAAACCCAAATCTTTAACCGATAACAAAGATGCAGGAGCACCCTTGCTACTTTTAGCAAGTAATTGAGGAGACAATAAAGCACTACCAGCAAACCCCAATACTTTTGCTAATTTAAGAATAAAATCTCTGCGTTTTTTATTACTGCTATTCATTTTCATCCATTGAAAAACTTAAAAGCCCATGTGATACACAAGCAATTGAACACACTTATAAATTTATTAAAGAATTCATAAACAAAGAACAATACTGCCTATTTAATATAGTAAAACCCAATCGCCATTTTTTTTCAAGTGATTTTTTATGTTACTTACGTAACTAATTGTTTTATATGAATTGTGACTATTTAGTATATTCTTATATTTCGCGATGTATCATCATGCTGAATAAATAAATTTAGATTTTCTGGAGGCAAAAAACCTTGCGCCTTTTCTGGCCATTCAATTAAACACAAGGCATCTGATGATAGATAATCTCGCACACCCATATACTCTAACTCCTCAGGGTCTGCCAAGCGGTAGAGATCAAAGTGATAGATATCCCGACCAGCAATATGATATGGCTCGACTAAAGCATAGGTTGGACTTTTAACCGTTCCTTTAAAACCCAAATGACGTAATAAACCACGGACTAATGTCGTCTTTCCTGTCCCTAAATCTCCCTGTAGAAAAATCAAACCTCCATGAGGAAAAGCATCTGCTATTTTTCCTCCGAGTGCCATCATCTCATCGGCTGACTTTATTTTTAGTTCTGTCGTATTCAATTGACTAATTCTCGTAAATAAGGATAAAGATCAGTGGCAAATAAGCCGCGTTCGCCTTTTTCGGATACCGCCCTATCCGCTGCTTTTGCATGTATTGCCAGTCGTGCAATAATGTAGCCATCCCCTGCATTATTACCGACACCACAAAAAACAAGTAGCGACTTGGCATTAGGGCAAGATTGACGGATACTATCAAACATAAATTGCCCTGCTTTTGTCATAAGGGCAAATCCCGTCATGCCATCTTCTGCAATAGCCAGACGATCCAACGCTCTTAACTTGCTTTGCTGTATAAACTGGATGCGATAATGGAAAACAATAATTCTTCAAAACAAGTGTCCGATATAAAAATAAAGCCATTAAAAGAAGATGCTGAAAATGCGCTATCGCCTAACATTTTACAAGACTTAGCGTTAAAAATAACCCAATGGGGACATGAGCTAGGCTTTCAAAAAGTAGGTTTTAGTGATATTGACCTTGGCAAAACTGAGCAACAATTACAAGCATGGCTCAAACAAGGTTTTCATGGCGATATGGAGTGGATGCATCATCATGGTAGCAAACGCACTCAACCTGCGGAGCTGGTTGAAAATACACTCAGTATTATTTCTGTGCGTATGGATTATCTCCCTCCTGACGGTGTAGACCCTGAGTTATTATTGAATCATCCTGAAACCGCTTATATTTCACGCTATGCTTTAGGACGGGATTATCACAAAGTATTACGCAAACGATTACAACAGCTTGCCAACAAAATTCAAACAGCCATAGGTGACTTTTCCTATCGTGTTTTTGTTGATAGCGCCCCCGTCATGGAAAAACCCATTGCCGCTAAAGCAGGTTTAGGTTGGGTTGGAAAGCATAGCAATATTTTAAGCAAAGAGGCTGGCTCTTGGTTTTTTTTAGGTGAGATATATACCGACCTACCGCTCACATCATCCGAGCCTGTGACAGACCACTGCGGTAGTTGCACCGCTTGTATTGATGTCTGTCCTACACAGGCGATTGTCGCCCCTTATGTGGTTGACGCTAGACGTTGTATATCTTATCTCACTATCGAATTAAAAGGCACTATTCCTGAGGAGTTTCGCCACGCAATTGGTAATCGAATTTATGGCTGTGATGATTGTCAATTAAGCTGTCCTTGGAACCGATTTGCAGACCACACAAAACAAGCGGATTTTTCAATTCGTAACAAACTTGACCGCTCCCATTTGCTTACTCTATTTTCTTGGACTGAAGATGACTTTCTACTGAAACTCCAAGGCTCTCCCATTCGGCGCATTGGTTATGAAAGGTGGCTAAGAAACATTGCTATCGCACTCGGAAACGCCCCTAAAAATAAATTAACTATCAATGCTTTATATAAAAAAAGAACGTCTTGCAGTTCGCTAGTAAAAGAGCATATTGACTGGGCAATCCAACAACAAACGTCTTAAAATAAAGTCACAATTCATAGCACAAACTGAAATATAAAATATCGCTAAACTACTAACTTTCGCGTTATTTATCCCATGCCTAAATCAATGCACTCCTCCACCCCCTATAAATCTTCTTAATAACACGTTATTATTCGACCTCTATACTATCTGTTTTTAATCGGGGTAAAGCCGACAGAGGCTTGATTAAAATTTGATAATAAATACACCTAAAAATAATACGAGAAAACATTGAATACAAACACAATGCTAATGCGCATTTTAATCGCAATATTTATTTTTATTTCAACAACTTATTTAAAAGCAGAAACTAACACTGCAAGCCTTTATGCGGGTGCAGAAAAATCTGTTTATCAAATTAGAGTTATCAATAAAGAAACGGGGAAGAAATCAAGTATTGGCTCAGGTTTTATTGTCGCAAAAGGTAATATTCTAGCGACTAATTACCACGTAGTAAGCCAGTACGTTAATGATCCTGAGGTCTATCTCTTAGACTATTTATCCACTACTGGAGAAACAGGTACTTTAGAGTTATTAGACCTCGACATTGTACATGACCTTGCGGTTGTAAAAGCCTCTCACCCAATGGGGGCACCCTTAAACATTGATGATATTCCAGAAAAAGGCGCGCGACTCTTTTCATTAGGCAACCCACTTGATTTGGGCTTTTCTATTGTCGAGGGCACGAACAACGGGATTCTTACGCAAGACGAAGATGGCAATATCCAAATATCAGGTAGCCTAAACCCTGGTATGAGTGGTGGTCCCACATTAAATGAGGCAGGTAATGTTATTGGTATTAACGTGGCGACAGCAGGAAATAATATTAGTTTTCTAGTACCTGCTGATTATTTAAAAATCATTCTTAAACGCTTACAAGCCAGCAACTACACGCCCATTAAAAATCGTTTCATACACAGCTCAAATCAACTCAAGGCAAGCGCCAATAAAATTCTTAATAAACTTGCCACGAATGATTGGGGAAAAACACCGATTGGTAACTTTCGTGTCCCTGCCGCGCTAGACAAATCAGTTAAGTGTTGGGACGCGAGTCGTAGCCCTAAACCTGACGACTTATTTCGTTCATTTTTCACCCGCTGTTCAAATGAAGATGACATTTTTCTATCTGATCGCCTTAGTGTGGGTAGCATCAATTATGAATATATATGGATCGATAGCAAAAAACTAAATCCTTCGCGTTTTTACAGACGCTACGAAAAACTAAACAGTAGTGTGCTTAATAGCCAAGCAGGTAAACGTGACGTGACTAATTTTGCCTGTTATACCGACTTCACCGCTATTGCAGAGCAAAGCTTTAAAACCACTATTTGTCGTCGTGACTATATTAAATACAAGGGCTTAAGTGATATATTGTTTACTACCGTATTGGTAGGACACGATAAAAAAGGGTTTATTTTCAATATGGATATTACAGGCACAGATGCTAAAGCCTCACTCCAATTATTCAAAAAAATGCTGGGGGCATTCCAATGGCAGAAATAATTTTTGAAACCATTTCACGTGGTCACAAACAACATCATAAAATCAGCAAATTTCCCGCAACCATCGGACGCGCATTTGATAACGACATTATTCTTAGTGACTTATCCGTGTCGCCCTATCATCTGGAAATAAATAAAGATGAAAAGGGTTATAGCCTACGCAATATTTCACAAGAAAATGGCACGGTGCTTAATGATAAAAAAATGGATCTGTTAGCAACTGATATAGCACTACCGACTTCAATTTCTCTAGGTGATTTAAAAGCTAGAATTTTATCGCATAGTACGCCTGTCGAAGCCACTAGAATCAAGCCAGAGTCCAAAGGATTATTTCGTATTTTAAATAATCCTATCTGGGTAGGCGCCCTATTTTTATTAACATTAGCGCTCATTCTTTTAGATCGTTATCAATCAATCCCTGCTGACAAGAATTTATTATTTTATGCCAACCTATTGCTACCAACGCTATTTATTCTCTTAGGAATAGCCCTTTTTATCGGCGGGGTTAGTCGCTTATCAACACACCGTTGGGAAATTTTATCGGCATTAGGCATAGCCTCTTTGTTCTTTTTAATTCCATTGCTATTTGACTACATAGGGCACTTCTTAGATTATTATTTTACCTCTAATACCTCTGGAAACATCCTCAAAACCATCGCTCACTTCCTTGTACTACCTGCCCTGTTAATGTTTTACATGGTACGCGTACACTTAACCCAGTGGCTACCCGCTTTAGGTGTTGCTTTATTAGCAAGCTCTCCGATTAGTGCTTATCATATAAATGATGCAATGGATCAGCTATCAGCCTATTCGGGCTTTTCAGCACTACCTTCATACAATCAAACCTTAAGCTCACTTGATATTCGCGCTGCTAAAACCATATCATTAGATGAATACTTCGAAAAAGCCGATACGCTTTTATCCGCAGAAGTAAATGATATGTTAGAAGAAGCACTTAAGGATGAACACTAAATGTCTGAGATAGAAAGCACCGCCACATCGTCGCCTCAAGAAAAACAGAAGCGCGGATGCCTAGCGACGCTTGGACTTATGCTACTGACTGTTATTATTTCTGTCGCCTTAACCACTTGGTTAATTACCGTTTATTTATTCCCTAAAAACTTTGACCCTGTTGAGCTAAGTAATAAAGAAGAAAGTGTACTGGAATCTAAACTCAATCAGTTTGGCTTTTATGGCTTAAGTAAAAAAACAAGCGCAAACAAATCAGAAAATACGGTATTAGAACCTGAAAAATACACAGAAAATCCAGATAAACGAGAAATATCACTCTCTGAAAAAGAACTGAATGCTTTACTGGCGAAAAATACTGATCTTGCCAAAAAGTTAGCGATTGATCTGTCCAATGATCTTGCCAGTGCAAAACTAATTATCCCACTTGATCCTGACTTCCCTATTTTTGGTGGCAAAACACTGAAAGTAACCGCTGGTATGGAGTTAGCGTATCAATCCTCCCGCCCTATTGTCATTCTTAAAGGTGTTAGTGTTTGGGGTGTTCCCATTCCTAACGCATGGCTAGGCAATTTGAAAAATGTTGATTTAGTAAAGGAATTTGGTGGAGATGAGGGTTTTTGGAAATCTTTTGCTGATGGTATTGAGAATATCCATGTTGAAGAAAATCACCTAAAAATACGACTAAAAGAATAAAACTCACAGCTCTCTCATCAATAAAATCAGCACTAATATCCATTAATAATTGACATAACAAAAATTAATCTGGCTATTTTAAAAATCTTATTGTATATTAATGGGGCGTTCAGAAAGAAACACATATTCCAAGTTAAGTGGGTTAATTCAACACCTTACTAACTTAAACCAGCTCCCTCGCAACTTTGGGCGAACTTTTTAGTTCGCCTTCTTTTTGCCTGTTATTTATTCAAAAATAACTAACCCTAATATTTCCCCCTTTCCCTCTAAAAAAACAAAGGAAGTGATGCTTTAGGAACGAGCATGAAATAAGTTCCCGATCTTATAACGCAGAATTTTTATTTCAGATAGGAT
>CAZQTJ010000093.1:0-4671 GCA_964596035.1 uncultured Cocleimonas sp.
TGCTAAACCAATATCTTACGCCCTGTTATCCGCATTGATCTCACGGATTCAGGAATATCACACCTCACTATCTTGTGAAAGACAGTTGAGCAGGCAACATCACGACAGAAACTTTCTCATAAGTAAGTCCTTCTATACTCTTTTCTACAATTAGCTTAATTTTCGACTTGATATTACGAATATTAGAGGAGGGGTGATACTTAATAAAAACAGAAGCGGATGATGGCTTGTTCGCATCAACAAAAGGATTATTTTCTGGCATGACAATGTGTACTCTTGCTGTCAAAACACCATCTATTTGCGTCAAGGTTTCCTGCACACTCTGTGATAAAGCGTATATATAGCGAACTCGCTCTTCCATCGGAGATGACACAAGACCTTCTTTTTTAAACAAGTCTTTAACACCTGTTACCTTTTCTCGAGGATAGCCGTGTTCTCTTAATAAACCAATCGCCTCTGGTATTTTGCTTTTATCTATCATTAATATATAAGTGTTAGTTTTTTTATCGATTATTTTTTCAGAGTCAATATCATTACTTAACATAATAGACAGCATATTATTCACGTCATTCTCAGATAGATTGCTATACAACTCCATCTGACAAGATGATAAAAACAGCCCAAGCACCAATATTAAAGACGCTCTTAGTTTTGCAGAAGTTATTATCTTATTTTTCATTTTGAAACCCGTATTATTTTCTATTTTAGAAAGCTTATTTTACGGGGTATTATTTACACAGATACGATATAAAGGCTTTTTTTTTCCGACTACTGCTATAGATGACATATTAAGTGGTCTATAAAATAGCTATTAACCCACTACTACCAACCAATGAGATAAAAAATCAACCTGATGATCTAAACAAAGTTTTGAACCCTTGGCTGACCTGAGTAATCGCCGTACCTATAATTTTTATATTACTAAAATACATTTGGGTTCGGATCGTCCAATTAGTCATATTATGTATCATCTCCAAAGCTTTTGTTTGATTTTCATCTTGAATATCCAACAACTCTTTTGCCCCAAACGAGTGACTATCTGAAATATCATCAGGCGTTCTAACAAAGTCTTTATCACCTAAAGCACTACCAATATCTGCCTCTGTTCTCACAGCCATAGAGCTTTTACCTGATTGTGAAAGGCTTTTAAACCTAAGCTCAGAAACCTCGCTAGATAGATTACCCATACCTGTTAATATATTGTGATAATTTGAGTCTGCGTTACGTATATGACTCATTATTCCTTTGCTAGCTTCACCAATACTCTTATTATCGACAGCTTGAAAAATTGGCGGGAGTCCTTTATTCGCATCCTTTAGCTCTAACTGAAATTTCAACACATCATCTTGCTCGGGCTTTTGAATTGGATATTGCTGTAGATTATTTGCAATGTTTTGCCCGCCTAACGTGCTAGCTAAAGCTATATTTTCAACCATTACCCTACCCCCGAAGCCATTATATAAAATGAAAAAACATCAATTAACGAATAATTTAGCTGAAATTAAATATCTTAACCTTGCTGCATTTCCGCAACATTCATTTCACCTAAGTAAAAACTAGCTATGGCACTATTATCAGAGTCACCATTAGCCGCGATATCCCTAAACAAAGAAAAGGCTTCTTCTGTCTCACCTGATTCCGTTAAAGCAATACCTAAAAAAGTTTTAGCCGTCATATTATCAGGCTCAACATTCAATACCTTGTTCTTTAGGGTACTTGCAGCTTCTGCATATTGCCCCGCATAAATTCTTGAAATTGCCACGCCTATCATTGCTGATGGATGGCTATCACTATTCATTTCAACACTATCCATAATCATCTGACCGTTGGCGGTATCGCCTTTTAAACATGCCAAATAACCTATTTGCGACAAGAGTTGAATTACATCACTACTAATTTCCATACAGACACTCTCTTATTTATTTTTATCATCTAACTGCCTAAAAATTGAAGACAGCGAACCATTAAATTCATATTATTCTAGGTAATATCAACAAGCTACCTAGTCAGCCCAAAAATTCAAAAGAAGACGAGGCTAAATTCGCCCCGCCCTCCATTAAGCTTATGCTCTACCAATAGCCTGTGACTGCTGATTCATTAAAGCATTTACCGCTGTTGCAACTGCACCACGATTTTTTTCAGCTGCTGAATGCATTTGAAACTTCATCGTTTGAGTGGTTGACTCAGTTTGAAACTTCATCGCTTCGCCTTGAGCCGCAGCTTGTTTATCTAATTGAGCTTGCGCATCAAAACCTGATGCTGCTCCACCACCTGCTGCTAAGCCAGTATTTCCAACGTCCATTGTATGATCTCCTTATAAGTTACAATGATTTAAAATTCCCAATACTATTTACAAGTATTAACGTAGGGATAATGAATAATGAGCTACATGCTCTTATAAAATACAGTACGTCACTGCAAAACTTACACACATCGTATGCAAACTAAATATTATTAATACTGTTCAACAATCTTAATGCTTGATTCCAGTGCCAATAATAAATTACTTAATTTTTTATACTCATCAGGCACTAAACCTTGACCTAGCTCATGACGCACATCTGTACTTGTATCCTTCAGCTTGCTAATAATGCTTCTTTTATATTCGCCCGTTGTGTCATTTTTTAAATCTTGCTCAATATCTAACATCACTTTGAATCACCTTTTTTTTCCAAAATATACTGGTATCTCCGTACCATCGTGTTTAAGTAGCACATGATCCGTCATAATCTTTTTAAGATAATAGCCTTCACCTAAATGCGCACCTTCTAAATACTTAGCCCCGTCTTTTGATACGATAAACGGTACATCTCCAATACTTACACTTCTCAGTGAAAGCTTAAAATCTTTTGTTAGCTTGGGAGACTTAAAGGTTTCTACAACCTCCCAATATCCCTTCACTGGTTTTATTATTTTATCCAACAAATCATGCCACTGATTGATCTTTACCGCAGACGGTTCGCCTGTCACGACAAACTGCCTATCCTTTTGATATATCTGAATATCATCCACCAAGCCTTGACTCTTTATTTCTTCTCGCAACAGTTCAAGAACAGGTTTAATTTTTGCATCATTTATTGCTTCAATTCCTTCTACATCCTCTAATACACTATCTCTTAAACGACGCCAGTTGGCTCTACTTTGTACATAGCCTGACGCATGCAAAGACCCGCCTTCCTTGGAAGAAAAATGAACCTGCTCTTCATTTAATGTTTGTGCAATCAACAGGGCATTATTTTCAATATCTGCACGCACCCAAACACTATAAGAAACGCGACCACCCACACGCTGAATAGCACTTATCAGTCGTTGCTTCTGATCATTTGTTGCGACATAGCCCGTTACTTTTAAACGTCCAGCGCCCATTTTTAATACTGAGATATCTGATAAACCAACATCACCTATTGCGCTATAAACTTCTTCCTCGACGCTATCCTTAAAACCAACAACACTAAAAAGACCACCGCTATCACGAGTAAAATATTGCAGATTAGCCCCAATGAGTAATGCTAATCCAAGCCAAAAAAGCCACTTTTTCCAAGCATCATTACTTGTCTTTTTGACTGTTTTATTTTCTAAGCCAAGGTTTATTTTTTTCCCTTGAGAGTCAACTCTTGGCCAACGCCCCGTACCATCTCCAACTGAAAAACCAACCTTTCCGATAGTAACCAATTGATATGGCAACAAAGTAACATCATGCAGACCTATATCCTTTCCTTCTACATAAACAGGCTGCGCGAGTGGTCTCAAGCGTAAACGACCACCTGACAACACTAATTTTATATGCCTATCAGCCACCTCTTCATTATTGAAAATAACATTGCATTTCGCTGACTTTCCAACAACGACTGGTTTTTTATCTTCAAGCGTTATTTGCGCGCCTATATTTGCGCCAGACAATACTTTTAGAGAAAATAGTTTCTTATTGCTTGCCATTGTTTATATATCCTTTTTGTTTTTATTAATAAGTAGATGTTAATCGATGGATGCTATTTACAGATAAATGGCACGACATTGCTACTCATAAAAAACATAAATACTTAATTTTATTGTGAAAAGTTACCTGACCAGCGAGAGTCTACCGATGGGTTTCCCACGATAGAAACACCTTTATCAACATCTATCACGCCTAGCTGTCTGCTTTTATTGAACTGACCTGGCATTTGTGAGCTAAAGTTTGGCACCCCATTTTTATCAACCCATTTATATATGCGCGCTCTAGCGGGCTTCTTATCCACAACTTTAGACATTTTTAGTACTGAACTAACGAAACGCTCAGGACCTTTGAAATAAACGGTATTATCTTGTTCTGATTCGACCCAGTAGAAATGATCATCCAATACGCCTAGTTGTCGTAAAGACTGAGCAAACTCTTTTGTTGTTTGAAATTTAAGATGGATAGAACCTGTTTGAATTTCTTCTTTTTTAGAGATGTAAAGTACGCCGCCATCGTAATACCAGATTAGACCATGCGCCTTTACTAACTCGTCGAATATTTTTTTGGCTGTTTTTTCTTTGAAGTAAACACTCACAACATCTTTTATTTTTTTACTAACGACAATCTGTGTATTTTGCGATGCCGCTAATGTTGCTAACAGGGAGCTAAGTGGCTCTTGATCAGAAAAGTGGCTATAAACTTTATTGCTCCATGGCAGTTGAGCTGCCGATAGG
>CAZQTJ010000093.1:4771-7151 GCA_964596035.1 uncultured Cocleimonas sp.
TTCAGCGTTACCTGAACAAGAACCAAACATAGGGTTATAAAATTACACAGAAGAGGAAAAAGGGGAAAAGTTTGCTAGATAGCTTTATTGATAATATTGATAGATGGCTTTAAAGGGCTAAAAAGGCGACAAAGTGAGAGTCTCTGAAGCTATGTTTCGAGTGTTTGTAATACTTGTTTGATGTGAGACTCTTCAATAGGAAATGCTAATGTTGCTACAAACTCAAAGCGAGCTTCTAATCTCGTAAGCTGATGACTGAACTCTTTATCGTAAAACACAATAACCTTAGTATCAGGAAGGCGTTGCACCATCGACATTA
The DNA here is from genome assembly GCA_964596035.1 of uncultured Cocleimonas sp. Lineage (GTDB taxonomy): Bacteria > Pseudomonadota > Gammaproteobacteria > Thiotrichales > Thiotrichaceae > JAGLBW01. Next base: position 5,091 of record CAZQTJ010000093.1, read on the forward strand.
ATGACTCTAAACTACTGGTTCGATCACGAAAATCAGATTGAAAATTAAATTCTGCAACAATCACGTTAGGCTGATTCTTTTTAAGAAATTTTAACACCTTACGCATTGTTGTTTGCACTTCGACCGTATAACCTAGAGACTGATACAAAGCGGTGAAATTTGGGTAACCACCTATTTCAATGATTGATAGTAATTGCTTCATTATTTACCTTACACTGCTACCTTGCTTAGGCTAAGGTAGCTTAATTTTCATAATAGTTACCTAAAATATGTCTCTAGGCCGTTTTATTTATTCTTGCGTATTATACCTGCTACTGCCTTTTGTTTTACTGCGCCTCTTATTAAAAAGTCGTAAAAACCGACACTATCGCTTGCGTATTAAAGAACGCTTAGGTTGGCTCCCCTTTTCTCGCGACGGGAAAAAAATCATCTGGGTGCATACTGTTTCTGTTGGCGAGGCTATTGCCGCAAAACCTCTGATAGAGCAACTGCTTAGCACATATCCTCAACAATCTATTCTTGTTACTACCACTACCCCAACAGGCTCTGAGACGGTGACAAAACTTTTTGGTGATAAAATACTTCATTGCTATTTCCCGTATGATCTTCCTCATATAGTTAAACGTTTTATTAATAAACTAAACCCTGCGCTGCTTATTATTGTAGAAACGGAGATTTGGCCTAATCTTTACGCGACTTGTTCGCAAAAAAGCATCCCTGTGCTTATGGTCAATGCGCGACTATCTATACGTTCAACACAACAGTATCTACGGATTAAAAACTTAGTCAAAGAAACTTTATCTTATACCACCCTCATTGCTGTTCGTAGCCTAGAAGACAAACAACACTTTCTATCGCTAGGCGCTCCCACCCATAACGTTGAATTAGTCGGCAATATAAAATTTGATATTAATGTTGATGAGAATAAAGTAGAGCAAAGTCACTTATTAAAAGCGCAATGGGGAAAACATCGAAAAGTGTGGGTTGCAGCAAGCACACATCAAGGTGAAGATGAGATTATTTTGTCGATATTCACAGACCTAAAGAAATATTTTCCTAGTTTATTATTGATTATCGTGCCTCGCCATCCAGAACGTTTTGACGATGTTTATAACTTACTCTCATCATCCACTTATTCAGTAAAAAGGCGCAGTAATAAAACTAGTTTCAATAAAAGTACCGATATTATTCTTGGGGACAGCATGGGGGAATTATTACTTTGGTATGCAACAGCAGATATTGCTTTTATTGGCGGAAGTCTCGTTAAAACAGGAGGGCACAATCCACTAGAAGCGACCATATTCGGTGTTCCAACTATTTGTGGTCCTTATATTTTTAATTTTAAGGATCTTTATCCTATACTTTGTGACGCTAAAATAGCGTGGGTTGAGAAGGATCAAAAGGAAGTTCAACGCCGATTAAAAAAACGACTAGAGACTAATGATAGCTTTAAACCACGCTGTGATAAATTTATGCAGCAACATAAGGGCGTGGTAGATAAACTAATGCAACATATCAAAGCTGTTATTAAGAAGCAGGCATAAAAAAACCCAGATTAAATCTGGGCTTTTTTATGTCTATCATTTTCTTATGCAAAAACGACAGAGAAAAAACTAATCCAAGCCCACGCAATAAGCGCTGTTACCAAAATCATAGGTAAACCAAAATCTAAACTAAACATATCCCCTCTCCAATTAATATAAAATATAGATAAAGATTAAAGCATAAGTTGATCTGGATCAAGTTATGCCAAGAATACTCTAAAAGTCATCTAATAAAGTGGGGGGGGGGCGAACTAAGCCTTGCGCTTAGGGACTTTAAAGAAATTAAGTTACTCCTATCAATACCTTCGCCAATTTTTTAGTAACTTCTCATAATCAACAGGCGGAGTGAAAGCTATGATTAGCTTAATTCTGTTATATTTCCGTCGATCTTCCTACTCGCCTCGTCTCACGACATCGGGAGATGAGGCGAAGCTAAAGCATCACTTCCTCAGACAGGTGATTTTGCTTAGGAATGAGCACGAAATAAGTTCCCGATCTTATAACGCAGAATTTTTAT
>CAZQTJ010000094.1:0-7127 GCA_964596035.1 uncultured Cocleimonas sp.
TGTATATGGGGTTCTTTCAACCTATACTGATGCCGATTATCACAGCGTTTTATCGGCTTTTTGGTTTAGCATAGCCTTTTTAAATTTCTTTTTCGGATATTAAATATAATTTCTTTGTATGAATTCTAACTCCAAGCAAAATCAACGTGTTGTTTCTGGTATGCGCTCAACGGGCGCACTGCATTTAGGTCATTATCATGGTGTACTCAAAAATTGGGTGGACATGCAATATGAGCATGAGTGCTATTTTTTTGCTGCCGATTGGCATGCGTTAACCACGCATTATAAAGACCCATCAGAAATACCTCAGCATGTCACTGAAATGGTGGTTGATTGGTTGGCGGCAGGTCTTGATCCTAAGTCAGCAACCATTTTTTTACAGTCACAAGTTCCCGAACATGCAGAGCTGTATTTACTCTTGTCGATGCTCACACCTGTGAGTTGGTTAGAGCGTGTTCCCACCTATAAAGACCAACAGCAAAAATTAAAAAATCACGATCTTTCAACGGTTGGTTTCTTAGCCTATCCTTTGTTACAAGCTGCCGATATTTTGATTTATAAAGCTGACTTAGTTCCCGTTGGTGAAGACCAAGTGTCGCACATAGAATTAACGCGTGAAGTTGCGCGTCGTTTTAATTACACCTATGGCAAAGAGCCAGACTTTGAAGCGCGTGCGGAAAAGGCCATTGCTAAAATGGCAAAGAAAAGCTCAAGAATGTACCGAAATTACCGCAAAGCCTATCAAGAAGAGGGTGATAAAGAGGCTATCCTCAAAGGTCAAGCCTTACTCGATTCACAACAAAATATTTCGATTGGTGATAAAGAACGCTTACTCGGTTACCTAGAAGGAACAAGTAAAATTATTCTCCCAGAGCCAGGAGAAATCTTAACAAAAGCATCAAAAATGCCTGGTTTAGATGGTCAAAAAATGTCTAAATCTTATGGTAACACCATCCCCTTGCGTAGCAGTGCTGACGAAGTTGATGCGGGCATACGGAAAATGCCAACTGACCCAGCACGTATGCGTCGTACTGACGCGGGCGACCCTGAAAAATGCCCTGTGTGGCAATTACACCTAGTCTACTCCGACGAGCAGCGCAAACAATGGGTACAAGAAGGTTGCAAAACAGCGGGGATTGGTTGTTTGGACTGTAAAAAAACAATCATAGAAGCAGTGCAAGCCGAATTAGAACCAATGCGTGAACGTGCTAAAGTATTTGAAGCAGACCCGCAGGCAGTGAGAGCTATTATTTTAGAAGGCAGTGAATCGGCGCGAGAAATTGCCCGTGAAACATTAGATGATGTTGTCGAAGCAATGCGTTTTTCTGATTTTTCTTAAATAAACCTAGAAATATGCCGACTGAAGAACAAGACAAACCGCAAACTTTTTCTCATCAGAAAGAGTTGCCGTTTGCCATTGTTGAAGGTGAGCCACTTTCTGCACCGCCCGAAGATTTATATATTCCACCTGATGCCTTAGAAGTCTTTCTTGATACGTTTGAAGGTCCACTTGATCTTCTTTTATACCTTATACGACGACAAAACCTCGATATTTTAAATATTCCTATTGCCGAAATTACCCATCAATATATGGACTATGTTGAGTTAATGCGTAGTGTAAATCTCGATTTAGCCGCAGAATATTTGGTGATGGCTGCCATGCTGGCTGAAATTAAATCTCGCATGTTATTACCTCGTCACGAAGATGTAGAAGATGACGACGACCCTCGCGCAGAGTTAATTCGTCGCTTACAAGAGTATGAGCGTTTCAAACAAGCCGCCTTAGATATTAGTGAGTTACCGCGTGTTGAGCGTGATTATTTTCCGTGTGAGGTCGAAGCGATTCGCGAGAAAAAAGAAAAGGTTTATCCTGATATTGAGCTGAAAGATATTGTGTTTGCTTTTCAAGATATTCTTAAGCGAGTTGATTTGAAAACCCATCATCAAATAAAACGAGAATCACTTTCTGTTAGAGAACGCATGACGCATGTTTTGTCAAAACTTGATAATGAGAGCTTTGTTGATTTTCATACTTTATTCACCTTAAAGGAAGGGCGTTTAGGGGTGGTTGTTACCTTTTTGGCAATATTAGAGCTATTAAAATCACAACTTATCGACATGATACAAGCAGACGCTTATGCCCCTATTTACGTGAAAACAGCAAGCAGTGAGACCGTATAATGGAAGCATCCAAACTAGAAAAGATCATAGATGCGATTTTATTAAGTGCTGAAAAACCGTTATCACTTGAAAAATTAGCACTTTATTTTGATGCAGAAGACCTTGTAAATCGACAGGATATTAGAGAAAGCTTAGAAAATTTGCAAAATAGCAATGCTTTGCGTGGCTTTGAATTAAAAAAGGTCGCCAGTGGTTATCGTTACCAAACACGAGAAGAATGCAAAAAATGGGTTTCAAAACACTGGGATGAACGTCCTCCACGCTATTCGCGTGCATTACTCGAAACCTTGGCTCTCATTGTTTACAGACAACCGACCACGCGTGCAGAAATTGAAGATATTCGTGGGGTAGCGGTAAGCTCTAATATCATAAAAACATTGCTAGAACGCGAATGGGTAAGAGTGGTTGGACATAAAGAACTACCAGGGCGACCTGCAATGTACGGCACAACACGGCAATTTTTAGATTACTTTAATTTAGATAGCTTGAATGAAATGCCTGCTTTAGGTGACATTCAAGATATTGATAAACTGTACCCCGAGATGGAATTAAAGCTATCTATATCACAAGACAACGATCTTAAAGAGAAGAAAAATATGGCACAACTAGAAGCACTTATTTTTGATGTGGATGGAACACTGGCAGATACAGAGCGTGATGGTCATCGCGTTGCATTTAATCAAGCATTTGCAGAGGCAGGATTAGACTGGGATTGGACGGTTGAATTGTACGGTAAATTACTCAGTGTGACAGGTGGCAAGGAACGCATACGTCTTTATGTTGAAGAATTCCTAGAAGACTTTGATGCAGGTGGTGATATTTTAGAATTCGCCGCTAATTTACATAAACGTAAAACACACTTTTACTTGGAGCTATTGCAATCGGGCGCCATTCCATTAAGGCCTGGTGTTGAAGCGTTAATTAATGAAGCGCGTGAAGCAGGTTTGCGTTTAGCGATAGCAACCACCACCACACCAGCCAATGTCACCTACCTATTAACCGCAACCTTAGGTGAAGAAGCGAATGATTGGTTTGAAGTAATTGCAGCGGGCGATATAGTACCTGCTAAAAAACCAGCGCCTGATATTTTCATATGGGCGATGGAGCAAATGAAGTTATCGCCAGAGGAGTGTATTGCCTTTGAAGACTCATTAAATGGGGTTAAATCATCACTAGGCGCAAAGCTTAAAACCATTATCACAGTGAACGGTTACACCAAAGAAGATGACTTTACTGGCGCGGCAATTGTATTAGATCAAATGGGCACAGCAGATGATGCCTTCAATGTGTTAGCAGGTGATGCAGGGGATCATAAATATCTAAATATAGCGATGGTTAAAGAGTTGTATGGCAAAAGCTGATTATCATTCAAGTGTCATTACCTCAAACCAAGAGGATGTTCATCCCAAGCTTGAAGAGATTGTTAAAAAGCACTTAAATAGTCAATTTAGAAGACCCATTGCAGAACATACGCAGTTGGCCTTCGATAAAATAAAAGCGCAAGTAGAGAGCTATCTGCATTCTAATAATAAGTCCTCTTTGATATTTGACTCCTGCTGTGGAACAGCATTAAGCACACGTAAAATTGCAGTAAGGTATCCGCAATCACTGGTTATTGGTATTGACCGTTCGCTCAAGCGTCTTAGTAAAAAATATCCAGAAAATTTACCGCATAACGCAGTGCTTGTTCAAGCAGAGTGCTCAGACTTTTGGCGTTTGGCTTTGCAAGCAGGCTGGCAACTAGATAAACATTTTTTACTTTACCCCAACCCTTACCCTAAATCATCCCAGCTTAAACGTCGTTGGCATGCTCACCCTGTTTACCCCAGTTTATTAGCACTGGGAGGTAGTATAGAGTTGCGTAGTAATTGGCTGTTATACGTAAAAGAATTCTGCGAGGCATTTTATATTGCAAAACCAGAATTAGTCACATCAAGTCGATTGACCGAAGCATTTATAGCGGAGGATTATTTGACGTTGTTTGAGAAAAAATACCAGCAGAGTGGACAGCGTTTATATCGTTGTGTGCTGAATTTGGCTGAGTAGTTACGAATTTTAAGCCAACATGACAAGTACAGAAAAATAAATCCACGCAAATAAATGCCCTATATAAGCCATTTTATATCGCTTTAAAAGCTTATCAGGATGAATACTGCTAATGATAAAAGGTCGTTCATCGTCGGCTTGGCTGATGATATGCGTAGGCGGTTCTTGATAGCTTAGTTCTAACTCTTCATCGACCATGCGTTCGGCACTTTTTCGAGCGGTTTGGAACTCGTCTGGATCAATTTTACCGTTGTTGTTTTTATCAAAGTAATCAAGAAAGCGGGCTTGATTTTGTTTTAAGTCGGCGAGTTTATGGCTGATTAAGTTATTTCTTTCAAACTCTGTGCGATGTTTTTTGAGTGTTTCTAAATGACCTAAAACATAGAGGGTTTCACCAGGAAATATTGCCCAGTAATAATGCATATTATAGCTTTTAAGTGGTGTGATAACTTCAGCGTTGTGAGGGTCAATGGTGCATCGACCATCATCGTCATGCAGTAAAAAACCAGCCGACGAAGTACGATGAAAATTACGAAACCAGACAGTAGGGGGAAGCTCTAAATCGCCTCTTGCGACTTCATTGTCATATAAACTTGTTTTTCCTTCTAGCACAACATATCCCTGTGCAGCAGACTTTAGTTGAGCTGCTGAGGTGTCATTGATTAAGCGATAACGACGAAAAAGAATGAGCGATAAAAACAGGCTTATAACGGCAAGCGTGGTGATATAGAGTGTTTTTTTATCACTGCTATCTATTAAAAAAAGTACAGCGATCATCATTAAAGGGTATAAGAAGGAGCTTGATAGGGAGATCAAGCTACCTTTAATTCGCACATACATGACTAAGCTTTAGCACTAAATTCTGCGGATATATCAATATCTTTCATTTCTTCTTGGCGAAACTCCATCAAATCAAATGCTTTGAAATTAAAAATACTAGCGACAAGATTGTCAGGAAATTGCTCTATACGCGTGTTACTGGTGTTTGCGGTGTCATTATAAAACTCACGACGGTCTGAGATGCTTTCTTCTAAGGTGGTAATGCGGGTTTGTAAACGTAAAAAAGCATCACTGGCTTTTAACTCGGGATAATTTTCTGCTACTGCAAACAGTCCATTTAAACCCACTTCAAGTTGCTGCCCCGCATGACTTATCTCACCAATATCTTTTGACTTTAAAGCCGACTCGACTAAATTACGCGCTTTGATCACTTTTTCTAAAGTTTCTTGCTCGTACTGCATGTGTTGTTGGCAGGTATGGATGAGTTTGGGTAATTCGCTATTACGTTGCTTGAGTAAAATGTCGATATTACTCCATGCTTTTTTGCTGTTATTTTTGAGTGTGACTAAATGATTGTAAAGACTCACTCCCCAAATAACAGGGGCGATAATAATGCCTGCAAAAATAATAAGTCCTAAGTTCATGGTTGCCTCGATATTTTTATTGATTGTCGTCGGCTTATTTTAGCAAATGAGGGCTAGGTTTCGATCTTTATCAGATAGTAGGAAAGTGAGGAAAAATAAAATTCTAGGTTGCATACCGAACGGTATGTCTGTATTGTTTTCCATACTGATCGGTATGGAAGTATTCATGTGAGTAGAAAAAACAAAACGAGGCGTGATCCTTGGTGGCATCTGTGGAAATGCAGTCGCTGTGAGCAAGGGCGTGGCGAAGAAACACGTCAGAAATTACTAGAATCAGCTTTCGATGAAATTCATAAAGTAGGTTTTCAAGCGGCGAGCTTGAGTAAAATTCTTAAAAACACAGGCATAACCAAGGGCGCGCTTTATCATCATTTTGATAATAAACTAGAGCTTGGTTATGCCGTATTAGATGAAGTGATTGTTACTTTTTTTAACGAAGTTTGGTTAGCACCATTGCGAAAAACGGATGATCCTATTCAAACATTGCAAGAAATTTTAATTCTTTCAGGCGATAGCATGACAGAAGAAGATGCCCGATTAGGCTGCCCACTGCATAATCTCTCGCAAGAAATGTCACCACTGGATGAAGGCTTTCAAAAACGCACGGTCGCTATTTATGATGCGTGGAGAAGTGAGCTAGAGGCAGCGGTCGAGAGAGCTAAGTTAGCAGGTAATATTATTGAAGATGCCGATGGTCGTCGTTTAGCAATTTTATTTGTCGCCACTTTAGATGGTTGCATGGGATTAGCTAAAAGCACCCAAAGTTTAGATATGTTGATGGAATGCGGACAGGGTTTGATTGAGCATTTAGAGATGTTTAGACCATTAAAGTAGTAAAACAGAATAAAAACACAGGATAAAATAAATGATAGAACAATATGCAAAAACACTGATAAAATGGCGTTGGTTAGTCATATTATTCGTGCTAGTTAGCGTGGTGCTTGCCAGTAGTGGCGCGCGTTTTCTTCACTTTAATAATGATTATCGTATCTTTTTTGATGCCTCTGATAAGCGCCTATTAGCGTTTGAAAATCTGCAAAATACCTACACCAAAAATGATAATGTTTTAATGGGGATTGCACCTAAAGACGGTAAAGTCTTTACGCGTGAAACACTCGCTGCAATAGAAGATATAACCGAGCGAGCATGGAAAACACCATATTCTCTGCGCGTTGACTCTTTAGCAAACTATCAGCATACCGAATCAGTCGGTGACGATATGTCGGTGGCTAATCTCTATGAGGATGGCAAGAATCTCACCGATGACGAATTAGCCCGTATCAAAAAAATCGCCATTAATGAGCCTTTATTAGTTCACCGCTTGGTATCAGAACAAGCGCATATGGCAGCGGTTAATATTACCGTTGAAATCCCACCCGATGGAGAGGTTACTAAAATAACCCCTGAAATTGTTAAATCGGCACGTGATTTAAAGGCTTACATTAATACAACATACCCTGACTTAGACGTTTATTT
>CAZQTJ010000095.1:0-7045 GCA_964596035.1 uncultured Cocleimonas sp.
CGCCAAATACTCATGGCGTAGTTCTTCATTATCCAAGACTTCTTTCGCGGTTCCATCAAAGACTATTGTGCCTGTATCTAATATCAATGCTCTATCTGCGAGGCGTAATGCGGCGACTGCGTTTTGCTCGACAATAATGGTGGTAATGCCTTGTTTTTTGATATTGCCGATGATACTGGCTATTTCTTGAACGATAACAGGGGCTAGTCCTTCATAAGGTTCATCTAGTAAAAGGAGTTTTATATCACGCGCTAAGGCACGAGCAACGGCTAACATTTGTTGCTCTCCACCTGATAAGGTGGTTCCCATTTGACTGCGGCGTTCTGCTAAACGTGGAAAGTGTTCGTAAATACGTTCAAGACTCCAACCTATGGGAGGGGCAATTTGCGCAAGTTGCAAATTTTCTTCGACAGTTAGACCTTGAATGATGCAACGGTCTTCTGGTACAAGGGAAACGCCTTGTTGTGCTGCTTCGTGGGAGGGCATGGTGTGTAAGGGTTTATGATCAAGCCAAATTTCACCGTGGGTAACTTGTGGCTCGTCCATTCTGGCGATGGCGCGTAGGGTAGACGTTTTTCCTGCGCCGTTTCGTCCTAATAGTGCAAGCACTTCCCCTTCGCGTATATCAAAGCTAATGCCTTGTACGATATAGCTTTCACCATAATAGGCTTGTAAGTCCCAACAGGAGAAAAAAGCGGGGTCTGAGCCACGACTCGTGACTGTCGTAACGGGTGCTTTGTCTTGAACGTCTTTTAATAGTTTATTACTCATCTTCCGACTCCCCTAAATACGCTTCTTTGACTTTTGGATCATTGCGAATGTCGTCGGGTGTACCTGTGGCAATAATGTGTCCACGTGCGAGTACACTAATCCTATCGGCAAGACTAAAGACGACGTGCATATCATGCTCGATGATGACTTTTGTCGTGCCGTGTTTTTCTTTTAAGTCTTTGAGCAGGTCAATGGTTTTATTGGTGTCATGGCGTGCCATTCCTGCGGTGGGTTCGTCTAGCAATAATAAGCTTGGGTGTTGAATTAAACCCATCGCCAACTCAAGGCGACGTTTATTACCACGCGACATACTGCTTGCGATGTGATCAGAAAATCCATCTAAAGAAAAATCAGCTAAGATGCTCATGGCTTCATCGTGAATATCACGCTGAGTTGCCATGTTTTTAAAAGGATTAAACTTAAATGTCCCATCACGTTTTGCTAATGCGGGTATCATCACATTTTCAAGAATAGAGAGATCAGGAAAAATTTCAGGTGTCTGAAACACGCGTACCATGCCTGCGTGATTAATATCATGGGGAGCCATGCCTATCATGTTATTGCCATTGAAAGTCACGCTACCGCTGTCAGGAATTAAACGACCAATACAGCAGTTCAATAAGGTCGATTTACCCGCACCATTTGGGCCAATAATGGCATGTATCTCACCTTCTTCTATCTGTAGATTTACGTCCGACAGTGCATGTAAGCCCCCAAAGGTTTTATTAACAGCGTTAATTTCGAGAATATAACTCATGATGACTCTCCCTTACTGCTAATAGCCGTCGCTTTCGCCGACTTAAATCCTAACAGCCGCTTGATGGAGTGGGTGATTTTTTCTATACCCTCAAGTACACCACCTGGGAGGAAGATAACGACTATCATAAACAAGACGCCGAGCATTAAATGCCAACCATCGCCCACAAAAGGATTAGTAATAAAGACAAAAATATTTTCCATAAACTTTGGCATAAAACTAAAAATGCCATGTAATTCACTGGTGTTGAGTGCAGAGAAGATATTCTCAAAGTATTTAATAATGACCGCGCCCAACAAAGGGCCGATTAATGTGCCAGCACCGCCTAATATCGTCATTAGGACAACTTCGCCTGATGCCGTCCACTGCATACGTTCTGCACCTGCAAGCGGGTCGGTTACTGCCATTAAAGCACCTGCTAAACCTGCATACATTCCAGAAATCATGAAAGCAGAGAGCAAATAAGGACGTGTATTAAAGCCTGTATACTTCATGCGTTTTTGATTAGATTTAATGGCAGTTAGTTTTAAACCATAGGGGGAGCGAAATATTTTTAGTGAAACATAAAAACCAATAATCAAAACGACTGCACAGAAATAAAATCCTGAATAGCCACTCATAGGAATGCCAAATAAATTGGTAGAAGGCAATCCATCGGTAACCGCTACGCCAAACAGTGAGTCTAAGTAACGCGGGTCTTGTTGTGATAATTGCAACCCTGTTTCGCCATTGGTAATGGGTGTTAGTACCGAGTAGGCAAGACTATAGGCCATTTGAGCAAAGGCTAAGGTGAGTATCGAGAAGTAAATACCAGAACGTCGTAAACTTAAATAACCAATCAAGTAAGCAAACACACCTGACATTAATGTACCAAAGATAACAGCGGGAATAACATTCATCGAGAATAGTTTAAACATCCACACAGCGGTGTATGAACCTACTCCCAAAAAGGTTGCATGACCAAAAGATAGATAGCCAGTGAGTCCAAATAGAATATTAAAACCTATCGCAAATAAGCCAAAAATGGCAAATTTTTGCAGTAAATCGGGGTAGCCTGCGCCAATAACTTTCCCCCAGATAGGTGCTGACAAGACGATAGCAATAAAAATCAGCATGATAATTAAGTTACTTTTAATGGATATTTTCATGATTAATCGTCCATAACGCCTTCGCGTCCCATAAGCCCACGCGGTCTAAGCAATAAAATGACAACAGCCACCAAATAAATAATGACTTGATCGATACCAGGAATGATTGCTTTTACTTCATTCATAGAAGCAAATGATTGCAACATACCCAGCATAAAGCCTGCGAATACCGCTCCACCGAGTGACCCCATACCGCCCACCACGACCACCACAAATGAAAGCACTAAAAAGTCCATACCCATGTGATAATCAGGCGGTAAAATAGGCGCATACATCGCACCTGCAAGTCCTGCTACAACAGCGGCTAAGCCAAACACGATGGTAAAGCGTTTTTGTACATTAATGCCTAATAGCTCCACCGTTTCTCGGTCGGCCATGCCCGCGCGTACGACCATGCCGAAGGTAGTGAATTTCAAAAAGGCAAATACCCCAAAGATAACAATGGCAGAAAAGGCTAGATAAATAAGTCGCCACCACGGATAAACAATCGAGTCATTCAAGCCCAGCCAAGTACCAATAGCGGCACTGCCAGAAACAATTTCAGGTGCAGTCGAAGGAATGGGGTTTGAGCCAAAGAAGGTACGGATAAGCTCTTGAATAACAATCGCGAGTCCAAAGGTCACTAATATTTGATCCGCATGTGGACGCTTGTAAAAATGCTTGATTAAACCGCGCTCCATAATAACGCCAATTAATAGCATCACGGGAATGGTGAACAATAAGGACAAAGGTATCGAATAGTCAATAATGGTGGTTCCGATGTCTCCCCACCATATTTCCACATAGGGTTGTTCTTTGAAAGCATCAAAGAAGGTGATGCTTTCATCTTTTACTTGAACGGAGAAAGTAATCATTTTATTAAATAACACCGCACAAAATGCACCTAGCATAAACAGCGCGCCGTGAGCGAAATTAACCACCCCTAATGTGCCAAACGTCAGCGTTAAACCCAATGCGATTAAGGCATAAGCCCCACCTTTATCTAGTCCATTGAGTACTTGTAAAAAGATAGCATCCATAAATATCAATCTGCTGAAGGCTCGTTTATTAAAACAGAGTGAATACCATGCTTTAATAAACGAGCTAATCGTAAAAAAAACCATACTACCGATAAAAATAGTATGGCTTTTAGGGACATTAAAGAAACAAAGTTACCAATATTGGGCAGGTATTTTGGTTTTGATTGATATTATTTCAAGAGGCGCATAGCAAGACTATGCAACGATTGAAATGATTCAAGCAGAAACAAAAGAGCAAGCAAGATGGGTAACTTTGTTTCTTTGGAGTCCCTTAGCCCGTCTAAATAATTACTTAGCTTTTAACTTCATACGGACCTAAGTCACCACCAAATATTTTTGCTTCGTATTCAACCTCTTTACGAGGTACTTGCTTAACAATTTCAAGCAGGTCAAATTGGTTAGAAGGTTTCTCTTTACCACGGACCACCAGTACATCTTTAAGACACTGATGATCTTCTGCGCGATATTCTGTTGCACCATTCCCCATGCCGTCAAACTTGAAGCCTTCTAGTGCTTTAATAACTTCTGGTGGGTAGAAAGTTCCTGCCATTTCGCAGGCATTTGCATACAATAATGTTTGCACGTAACACGTATGTGCCGCCTGTGACGGTGGATTGCCGTACTCTTTACCAAATGCTTTTACAAAGGCTTTAGAACCGTCATCTTTAAGCGCCCAATTCCAGTTTGTTGTGCCTAAAATACCTTTGATATTATCACCTGCACCCTGCGCCATTAGACGTGAGAATAGCGGTACAATAATTTCAAATTTCTTACCATTAACTTTCTTATCGCGTAGACCAAACTGCACCGATTGCGTCAGTGAGTTAATCATATCTTTACCATAATGGTTAAGAATAAGCACATCAGCACCCGAATTTAAAATAGGGGTAATGTATTGAGAAAAATCACCCGCTCCAACAGGTGTTTTAACGGTTTTAACTGTTTTCCAGCCTAAGCCTTCAGTCGTTTCTTTAATCGACTCTTCTTGTGTCCAACCCCAAGTATAATCAGAGGTTAAGTGATAAGCTTTACGATCTGTACCCATTTCTTCTTTTAATACAGGACCTAATGCAGAACCTGTCATTTTTGCGTTAAAGAAATGACGGAAGCCATAACGACGCTTATCTTTACCTGTTGTATCATTTGAATGCGTTAGACCTGCCATGAAGATCACACCCATCTCCTGACATAAACCTTGTACCGCAATAGCAACACCCGATGACGAGCCACCACTGATCATCACAACACCGTCTTTTTCGATCATACGCTTCGCAGAACCACGCGCCGCATCGGATTTTGTTTGCGTATCGCCTGTTACATACTCTACTTTCTTGCCGAGAATACCGTTTCCTTTTAAAGAGCTTGGCTTCATGGTGTCTAACATGCCACCACCTTCATTAAGGTGTTTAACGGCTAGTTTAAACGCACGAAGTTCATCAGCCCCTTCATCAGCATATGCGCCTGTTTGCGGGATATTAAAACCAAGTTTAACCGTTTTGCTTTTGCCAGGGTCGTTTCTAAAAGGGCTACCTGCTGCATAAGCGCCTGGCATAAAAAACATAGGCGCAGAGGCTGCCATACTTGCCGCTGCTGACGCTTTTAAAAATCCACGACGGCTTAAATGGGGTGTCTTGTTGTTCTTCGGCATATAAATCTCTCCTTTAGAGGGGTGTCTGGGGGGTACTCAATCATTATTGTAGGGTAGTAAATATAATATTTCACAAGCCCACACAAGCTTTCTATCATATATTTTTATAGATAGATAAATATTAATAGTTATTATAGTAGAACTTATAGACTTATTTTGATTCTGTTATGTTTATGGCTTTCAAAGATAGAAAACTCACCCTCGACCACGATAAGAAGGCACTTTTTGATCTGGTATCCAAACCCCTTTTGGCACTTCTCCATAGGCATAAAAAACATCAATAGGCATACCGCCACGAGGATACCAGTAACCTCCTATCCGCAACCATTTAGGTGCAATTTCGTCAATTAAGCGCCTTGCAATACTCACGGTACAATCCTCATGGAAAGCGCCATGATTTCGATACGACCCAAGGTATAATTTAAGCGACTTGCTTTCTACTAGCTTTGTCGCTGGAATATAATCAATCATTAAATGAGCAAAGTCAGGCTGCCCCGTCATCGGACAGAGAGAGGTAAATTCTGGTGCAGTAAAGCGCACCACATAATCAATATCAGCTTGGGGGTTTGTAACACTTTCTAACACTGCTGTTTCTGGTGATTTAGGTAATTTAGTTTCTCCGCCTAATTGCTGGAGGTTTTCATAGATATTTTTTTCAGTCATTGCTAGATATGCCCTATGCTTTAATTTGAGTCGCCTTAGGAACTTTAAAGAAATTAAGTTACCCTCTTAGTTGTCCTTTTTCTCCTGATTGAATCATCTCAATCGTTGCGTAGAATAACTATGCGCCGATTGAGATAATCCAATCAGAAAAAAAATGCCTACCCAATAGGGTAACTTAGTTTCTTTAAAGTCCCTTAATAAATAGGCAGAATAGTAGTAAAATTGGAGTATTGCCATGAAAAAAGCGAGTCGCACTGTTTATTTTGTTTCCGAAAGCACAGGAATAACAGCTACCTCCTTAGGCACTAGCTTACTCTCACAATTTCCTAACGTAGAGTTTACTCATCATCAAAAGCCGTTTATCAACACCGCAGAAAAAGCTAAAGAATTAGCCTCCGTATTTTCCAAAGACACGCGAGAAAGTGGCAGTAAGCCCTTAGTTTTTGCCACCATGACGGATGAAAATATTAATGATATTTTTGAACGCTCTTCTTGTCATTATTACGAGCTATTTACCCGCTACATTAATGACATAGGCAATGATATTGGTATTGCAGCAACCTCCGTATCAGGCGCGAGTCATGGACTTATCAATCCAAAATCTTATGATAATCGAATGGACACCGTAAATTACGCCCTCCTCCACGACGATGCCATAAGCATGAAAAATCTCAATGAAGCAGATGTGATTTTATTAGGTGTTTCGCGCTCAGGAAAAACGCCGACCTGCCTTTATCTTGCGCTTCAATTTGGAATACGCGCCGCCAACTACCCACTTACCGAAGATGATTTTTTAAAGGATGATATTCCGCAAGCGCTTAAAGATAATCAAGATAAATTAGTGGCTCTCACCATACATCCAAAACGTCTAGCTGAAATAAGAGAAAAGCGACGTGCTGGCAGTCAATACGCATCATTAGCAAATTGTCGAACAGAGATAAACCATGCCTTAGATTTTTTTAATCGCTATAATCTTAAGGTTTTTGATGCTTCATCTAGTTCTATCGAAGAGCTATCGACGCGTATTATTCAAACGATG
>CAZQTJ010000096.1:0-7005 GCA_964596035.1 uncultured Cocleimonas sp.
TAGGATGACACTCTAAGGTGTTAATTATCTCTGTTGATTCTTTTTTGACTATTTCATCACTCATTTTTGAAATGACCTTCAGTAAATTAACACGCAATTTTTTAAACAGCTTATGTTAATACGGCTCTTCTTACAAAAATTTAAGTATTGCCCATTCACTCCTTTTATCCTGAAATAGTTTGCTACACGTCTTATAATAGACTTGTGAAAATAATTAATTATCAATTTGGACTTATCTCAGGGTTAAGCTTACTGGCTTTGCAAGTGCAAGCAGAAAGCCAGTTTCCCGTCTGTGCTGTGCCTTCATCTTTTAATGTCGAACAAGTCAACAAGCATCCCAGCAAAGATGCTATTTATTTAGAAGCCGACACAGGACTCATTAAGCGCAGTGGTGTTTCTAGCTTAGTCGGCAATGTCATTATTCAGCAAAATGATCTTGTGATAAATGCTGAAAATGCTAGCTTTAACGGCACAGACAATAGAGTGATTGCTAATGGCAAGGTAGTTTTATCCAATAATAACATGCAGCTAAAAAGTGATGCTGTTAATTACCAAACGCAATCTCAAAGTGGTGAGCTAAAAAATGTTCGTTATCAACTAAAAAATTCCACTACCAATGGGCGTAGCCGTCATGTTATTCAAAAAAATGCCCAGCAATTTGAGTTACAAGATGCAACTTATACCAGTTGCCCTACCTCAATTAATAGCTGGCATCTTGCTGCTGGCAATATCAAGCTCGATCAAAAAAAGAAGATTGGTAGCGCAAAAAACGTCACTTTAAAGGTTGGCAACACCCCTATTTTTTACTTTCCTTGGTTAAGCTTTTCTCTTGATAATCAACGCAAGTCGGGCTTTCTTACGCCCACGATCAATTTATCGGAACAGTCAGGTACAGCCATTGCTACGCCTTATTATTTTAATCTATCACCTAATTATGACGCGACCATTACGCCCTCTTATCTCAGTAAACGTGGCTTGAAAATTGATAATGAATTCCGTTATTTGAGCAAGCATCATCAAGGTTTATGGCAATACGAAATATTACCAAGGGATAAAGCGGCTAATAATAAACAGCGTGATTATTTTAAGATTAGTCACAGCTCAAAAATATCTGACTCGGTACGTTTTAATGTGAAGAGTGAAGGTGTTTCTGATAAAGAATATTTTGATGATTTTGGAAAGTCACTTTCCGATGCCAGCACTTCTGCTTTAGAGCGCCGTATCGAAATCATAAAAGTAGGTAGAAACTGGCGTTTAAGTGCCGCGTCTATTGACTATCAAACACTCGATTCGACCAGCTCGTCTTATTCAAAATTACCCGAAATAAAGTTTAACTACACACCTAAAATATTACCGAAACAAGTCAATATATCTTTAGATACCGAACTAAGTAACTTTGATAAAAAGAAGGGACCAACAGGCGTGAGGCTTGATGTTAATATGAAGGCAAGTAAGAAGTTTGGCACTGATGCATGGTACTTTAAGCCTTCTGTTGGTCTGCGCCATACTTATTATAGTCTAAGAAACAATCCAACAGGCAAGCAACAAAGTCGCACGCTACCTACACTGAGTTTAGACGCTGGACTATTTTTTGATAGGATTTTAGCCGATGGTAAATTAACGCAGACACTTGAGCCACGCTTGTTCTACACCTACACGCCTTTTAGAGATCAAAGCGATATTCCTGTTTTTGATACCGCTAAAACAGATTTTTCTACGAGTACACAACTTTTCTCTAAAAACCGCTATACAGGTAAAGACCGTATTGGTGACAGCAACCAATTAACTGTCGCGGTAAGTTCACGTATACAAAATAGAAAAACAGGTAAGGAACTATTGCAAGTGAGCGTAGGTCAGATTTTTCACTTTGCTGATAGAAAAGTGACACTACCTGATGAAACGATACAAACTAATGCACAATCTGAGCTTGCGTTTGAGCTGAGTGGTAAAGTGAATGACAATGTACGTCTTTCAACCTCGTCATTTTGGGACCCTAAAACACAAAAGTGGACGGCAACTGAAACTCGTCTAAACTATAAAGATGATAAAAATAGAATTGCTAACGTTTCTTATCGAAGTTTAAACGAGGAGCTTAAACAAGCAAGCGCGTCGCTTGCCTTCCCTATCAGTAAAGAGCTATCAATCGTCGGGCGTGTCGATCATGACTTGAAGAATAATCGAAATTTAGAGACACTGGCGGGTATTGAATATCAAAACTGCTGTATAAAAACACGGCTTGTTGGTAGAAAATTTTTAACCTCAGATAACAACACCTACGATGATGCTATCTTTCTTCAATTTGAGCTAAAAGGATTAGGCAATCTAGGACACAAAGCAAACATCGTGCTAGAAGATAAAATATATGGATATGAACGATAAAAAATCAACATTAGGCTCATTATTAAGCTTATTTGTACAGAGAAAAATACGCTCTCTTTTTAAATTATCTTCTTTACTACTTGGCTCCCTGTTACTTTCTAGCCAACTAAGTATCGCCGCAGAACAACCATTGGATCGTATTGCCGCCGTGGTTAACAATGATATTGTTATGCTTAGTAGCGTCTTAGCCCGCGCAAAACAACTCAAAACCGCCTCTCCAAGTACCGCAGACAAAATCCTTATCGCACAGGCATTAGAGCAATTAGTGCTGATTAAAGTACAAACGCAGTATGGTAAAGAACTCGGCATAATTGTTGATGACGTGATGCTAAACCGCACCATCGAAGGCATCGCAAAACAAAATAAACTATCTCTTAGTGATTTTCGTCATGCACTACAACGCCAAGGTGTTGAGTATAGTGATTTTCGTGAAGATATTCGTACACGTCTCGTTATTAATGCACTTAAACAACGTCAATCAGGGCAACGCGCAAGCATCTCAGAACAAGAAGTAAATGATCTGATTTTTTCTCAGTCGTCCATTATCAACCAAGACGCTCAATATCATCTACAAGAGCTATTTATTCCTGCGCCTAATGGCGTTTCTTTGCCACAATTTAATATAGCGCGTAAACAAGCAGAAACATTACGCCGACAACTATTAGGGCAACAAGCTTTCGCCAGCAATAAATATGCGACAAAAGACTTAGGTTGGAAAACAAATAAAGAACTCCCCTCCTCCTACTCTCGTGCTTTGAGCCTAATGGGTATTGACGAAATTTCACCTGTCGTACATGACAGCGAAGGTTTTCACATCTTAAAATTAGTCGCTAAACGCGGTGGCTCACAGCAGCTAGAACAACAAGTACACGCTCGCCACATTCTTATTGCGGATCCAAGCAGTGCAGGAAAAAAGAAAGCGCTTAGCATACGTAACAAAATTATTGCAGGTGGTGACTTTGCCACATTAGCAAAAACGAACTCCGCAGATACTGGAAGTGCTATAAATGGTGGCGATTTAGGTTGGTCAAAACCAGAAGTTTATGTACCTGAATTTGCAAACACAGTAAAAACAGTAGCTTTAAAAGCTATCAGCCAACCCATTAAAACAAAATTTGGATGGCATATTATCCAAGTATTAGAACGCAAAAAAATTGATGCCAGCAGAGCCTCAATGCGAGCATCAGCAAAGTCAATACTCGCAAAGAAGAAAAACAAAAGTGGCTATGATACGTGGCTACAAGGCATACGAGATGATGCCTTTATTGAGTATCGTTTGAAATTGTAGAAACTAAAAATTTAGTTATCTCGATGCCTATTGCGTCGCCCCTAAGGAATGAGC
Organism: uncultured Cocleimonas sp.; assembly: GCA_964596035.1. Classification (GTDB taxonomy): domain Bacteria; phylum Pseudomonadota; class Gammaproteobacteria; order Thiotrichales; family Thiotrichaceae; genus JAGLBW01. The sequence continues at coordinate 3,722 of CAZQTJ010000096.1, forward strand.
ACGAAATAAGTTCCCGATCTTATAACGCAGAATTTTTATTTCAGATAGGATGATCTCATGAAGAGCATAGTTGTTCTACGTGATGAATGAGATCATCCTAGCTGGGATAAAAAAGCAAGTTAGAATCGGGAAGTTATTTCATGCTCGTTCCTAAGTAGGTGAATACAATAAATCTACTGATAACCCTGCATTTTATCAAACATTTCTGGTAAAAATAACGAAATCTCTGGCACAAAAGTTATTAGCATTAAGAAGCCTAAAAGTAGGATAAGCCAAGGTAAAGATGCGCTTATCGACCAGCCCATGCTTTTATTCGTTATCCCTGATATGACAAACAAATTAAGCCCTACGGGTGGCGTTATCATCCCTATTTCCATATTGACGACCATGATAATACCAAGATGAATTGGGTCAATACCGAGCTGTGTTGCAATAGGGAATAGAATTGGAGCCATTATCAATAAAATCGCCGACGGCTCCATGAAGTTACCTGCTATCAATAACAAAATGTTGACGACTAATAAAAAGCCCCAAGCAGGCAAGCCCCAGTGAATGATGATTTCAGCAATTTGATGTGGAATACGCTCAGTCGTGAGTACGTGAGCAAATAAAATCGCATTGCCAATGACAAACAGCAACATAATAGAAACTTTTGCAGCGTCTAGTATTACTTTTTGCACCTCCTTGTCAAAAAAGCTTTTTGGTAAGGCTGCCGCCATTTGTACTGTATTTCTAATAGTAGCTGCCCCTTTGCTTTCGCCTACTTTTAACCAAGGTGAATTTTTTAAAGGCCCTATATCTCGATAACCAAAAACTGCGATAAAAAAGGCGTAGACAGTCGCAACGGCTGCGGCTTCTGTAGGACTTGCAATACCACCATAAATTGCGCCAAGTACAATAAAAATCAGCATTAGACCACCTGAAGCAGTCACGCCTGATTTGAATATTTGCTTAAAACCAGGAAAAGGAGATGAGGGTAAACCTTTAATACGGGCATAAATATAAATGGCGATCATTAAGATCACTCCCATTAAAATACCTGGGAGCATTCCTGCCATAAACATACGCGCCGCAGAGACTTCGGTAGCAGCGGCATAAACCAACATAACAATAGAAGGTGGTATTAAAATACCCAATGTTCCCGCTGTACTAATAACACCAGCGGCAAATTTTTCGGGATAACCTACACGCGTCATGCCAACAATAACAATTGCGCCAATGGCGGCAACCGTTGCAGGAGAAGACCCCGAAACGGCGGCAAATAACATGCAAGCTAATACGCCAGCCATCGCTAAACCACCGCGAATATGCCCAACAATATCAATGGCAAAATCAATAATTCGCCTTGCTACTCCACCTGTTGAGAGGAAAGCTGAGGATAATATAAAGAAGGGGATCGCTAAGAAGGTGTAATGCTCTGAGAGTGCTTCAAATAACTTAAGTGCGATGCTAGCAAGTGAGTCATCGGCAAATAATAAGATGGTGACGATACTCGAAAAGCCGAGTGATACCGCAACGGGTATGCCTATCATCATCGATAAAAAAAGTAATAAAAATAAAGTAGGGATAACAAGAGATTCCATTACTTAGTCCCCTCTTTTAGTCTTTGTTCTTCGCGTCGAATTTGCTCTGCTAATTCGATGCTTTCTGTCGCCTCGTCGAGATGAGAAAAACCTTCTGTCTCACCCTTAAAAATCTTAATCAGTAGTTGTAAAAAACGAAAGAGTAATAAAGAAAAGCCAATAAAAATAATACTTTCCGACATCCAACGCTGAACTTCCAAGTCTTCCATTTCAAGGTTAATTTGTTTTAATTTAGCAAGGTAATTCCATGCGCCGATCATAAAAATAACGCAGTAGGCAATGCAAATAGAGACTGAAAGCACCCCTAATGTACGCCGTATTTTGGCTGGAAATAATTTAACAAAACTATCAACACCAATATGTGCGCCTACTTTTACCCCATAAGATGCGCCAAAAAGAACAAACCATGCCATCATGTATAGCGTAACTTCCTGAGACCAGTTTATGCCTGTGTTAAAAGCAAAACGTAGGATAACATCAACAAAAACCAAAACCGTCATGCCAACCAACAGCAATGAAAGAAAGCTTTCTTCAAACTTATTGATAATATTTGTTAGCATCAATATCTCCCTAATATTTGGCAATAAAAAAGGGATATACCTCAATGAGACATATCCCTGACAAATTTCACTAGATCATAAGCTATTCTTTATTTGCTGCAATCGCGGCATCTAATAAGTCTTTGCCTACAATCGCTTCAAACTGCTTCCAAACGGGCTTCATTACATCAGCCCATTTTTGACGTTCTTCTTTAGTAAGCTCAATCACATTAGTACGCTTACTATCAATGATAGCTTGTTTATCGCTCATTGCTTTTTCAGCCGCTACTTTATTACCATAGGCTATCGCTTCATCTAATGCCTTTTTAAGTTCAGTGCGTACATCTGCATCTAAACCATTCCAGAACTCAGCAGAAGTGACCACCATATAATCTAACAGACCATGATCTGACGAGGTGATATTATCTTGGACTTCATAGAATTTCTTAGAACGAATGTTTGACCATGTATTCTCCTGTCCATCAATTGCTTTCGTTTGCAGTAACGTAAAAACCTCTGAGTAAGGCTTTTTAAGTGGCGTTGCACCTACTGCTTCAAACTGGGCAGCTAATACGTCTGATGACATAATGCGGAACTTCAAGCCTTTTGCATCGGCAGGAACGTGTAATGGTTTTGATGCAGACATCTGCTTCATACCATTATGCATATAGCCCAAACCGATAAGACCTTTCTTTTCTACCGACTTCAACAAACCCTGTCCAGCGTCACTCTGCTGGAAACGCTCTGCCGCTGCCATATCATTAAATAAGAACGGTAGATCAAAAATTTGCAACTTCTTAGTGTATTTTTTGAATTTAGATAACGACGGTGATGCTAATTGAACATCACCTAGTAGCAAGGCTTCAAGTACCTTATTATCACCAAATAACTGACCATTCGGGAAAATTTCAACCTTCACTTTCCCCTTTAAGCGATCATCAACTAAAGCTTTAAACTTCGTCGCCATCTGACCTTTTGGCGTATTCTCAGCAACAACGTGTGAAAACTTTAAGGTAATAGGCGCTGCATAAGCAGACAACGAACCCAAAGCAAATACCGCAGCAGTTGCTAACACTAAAACAGACTTCTTCATATTATTTTCCCTAGTTTTTACCTGAATCCGTGAGGCTAATGCGGATATGAGGGATAAGGTATTGGTTTC
>CAZQTJ010000097.1:0-7001 GCA_964596035.1 uncultured Cocleimonas sp.
TTTCCATTAAGAATGATTAATATCGTGTATAGATCTTGCCTTTAGTGTGTTTTTTAAACAAAATTACAGGTTCTTTAGATTTTATTTTAATATCTAAGTCCCTGATTTAAGGAAAATATTATGAATTACCGTCGTGCATTAGCTGCATTAATGATTTTTGGTAGTATGGCTGTTTATGCTGAAGATCCTGCACAAAAGCCTGCTACAGAGAAAGCGAATCCTGATGTTGAAAAAATTATTGGTGAGGTAGAAGATAAAGCACCAGAAACAAAAGAAGGGGAGTCAGGCGATAAAGACGGTAAGTCTAATGAGTCTAAATCGGATGAGAATAAAGACAGTGACAAATCTTTTCATCTTAAGAAAAAGATGAAAGAGGAATTAGACCCTGAAACAAAGGCATTGCAGAAAAAGAAAAAAAAGCTTTCGATGGAAAACACGCTAAGAGATGAGCGACTTAAAAATGATAATGCCGACCTCTTGGCGCGTTTGCAAAAACTTCGATGGGAAAAAGATCTTATTTCAGAGCAGTTAGAATTAGAAGACTTGAAGCGCGCACAGAAGAATCGTGATGAAATGATCGCTTATGAGGATGAGCTTGAAAAATTGAATAGGGAGTCATCGTTAGCAAAGGCAAAATCATCTAAGCTTGAGAGTGAGTTGGCGGCAAAACAAACAGAATGGGATTTAAAAACGTCTCGCTTGAATGCTGAAATTACCGCACTTAAAGTAGAAAAAGAGCGTGATATTTATATTGATGGCAAGCCTGTTTATCTCGATAACCCGCTTAAAAATGGTGATACCTTGGTTATCTCTGATCGTCGTATTGCCCTAAATGGCCCGATAGTAGGAAAGACTGCCGACTACATCACTACACGTATTAATTACTACAATAATAAAGACAGTAAAAAACCAATATTCATTGTTATTGACTCATCTCCTGGTGGTTCAGTAATGGCGGGTTACCGTATTTTAAAGGCAATGGAAGGCAGTAAGTCACCCGTGTATGTCGTTGTAAAGTCATATGCGGCATCAATGGCTGCGACCATGCTTACTTTAGCTAAAAAATCTTATGCTTATCCTAATGCGGTTATATTGCATCATCAAATTAGCTCCACCTTCTTTTTAACGCGTATGAATTTGACGCAGCAAAAAGAGTTCTACGAAGAGTCTAAAAAGTGGTGGGATCGTTTAGCGTCCCCCATGGCTGCTAAAATGGGGATTACCACGGACGAATTTATTAAACAAATGTATGCTCACTCTTCGGATGGAGATTGGAGTGAGTTTGCTAGTGATGCACGTAAATTAAAATGGGTTGATCATATTGTTAATAAAATAGAGGAAACTTCTTTATTAACCGACCCTGATTCAGAAATAAAGAAAAAGGAAGATAAGACAACTATTCTTGCTGAGTCGCTTGATAAGCAAGGTCGCCCAGTGATGTATTTGCCGCGTCTTTCTCCTAAGGATATGTATTTTTTATATAATCCTGATAAGTATTATCAGTTGAGATAAGTTGATACATGTTTCTAAAAAGAGTGAAAGCTAAAACTTTCACTCTTAAGAGCTTAGCCTTCCTGAATCAATGCCAGCATATCTTGAGCATTCATACTTCCACTCATATTACTGCCTTCCAATAAGCTATTTGCTAAATCGCGTTTATGTTGATGTAGTTTCACTATTTTTTCTTCAATGGTATTTTCAGCAACTAGGCGGTAAATCGTCACAGGACGTGTTTGTCCTATGCGGTGCGCACGGTCAGAGGCTTGGTCTTCTACCGCAGGGTTCCACCAAGGATCCATATGTATCACGTAGTCAGCAGCCGTTAGGTTTAATCCTGATCCTCCCGCTTTTAGGCTAATAAGGAAAAGCTCACCGATACCATTTTGGAAGTCTTCTACACCTTGCTTACGTTTAGCTGCGGGTGTACTACCATCAAGGTATTGATAAGTAATGCCTTTTTTATCAAGGTATTCGCGAATAATACTAAGGTGTTTAACAAACTGGCTAAAAACTAATGCTTTGTGTTTGTTCTCGCATAGTTCCTCAACTAACTCCGCAAAGCGTTCTAGCTTACTGCTTGGTAAGGTGCTTTCGGGCATGATTAATTTAGGGTGACAACTGGCAAGGCGTAGCTTAGTGATAGCTGCAAGTACTTTTAAGTGATCGGATCCTTTTTCTTTTTGCTTATCTTTAGAAGCAATATTTTGAAGTGCTTTTAGGCGTACCGCTTCATACATTGCGCGTTCTTTATCGGATAACGGAATTTTTACTGTAATTTCCGTTTTAGGTGGTAACTCATCTAAAACTTCTGTTTTCAAGCGACGTAATATAAAGGATTGAATAAGGCGTTTAAGGTGTTGGCGTACTTCACTGTCATTATTGCGTTCGATAGGGATCATATAACGCTTCATAAACTGTTCTTGTGAGCCGAGTAGGCCAGGATTAAGAAAGCGAAATAGACTCCAAAGTTCACCTAAATGATTTTCGATGGGAGTACCTGTCGTCACTAATTTAAAATCACCCTTCAATTCGTGTGCGGTGCGAGTACGTTTAGCGGTAACATTTTTAATCGCCTGAGCTTCATCAAGTACAATACTATGCCACTTTTTATCTAAAAATAACTCACTGTCTTGCTGTAATAGACCATAGGTTACAATGACAAGATCGCGCTCAGACGCTTTTTCTATAATTAACTCGCGATTATTGCCGCGATACATTAAGGGTGTCAGTGTCGGTGCAAATTTTTTTGTTTCAGTTTCCCAGTTATTACAGACAGAGGTCGGTGCGACTACCAGAGCAGGTCCACCGCCGCCACGTTGTAATAATAATGCGAGTGTTTGTACGGTTTTACCCAGCCCCATATCGTCTGCTAAACAAGCACCAACGCCCCATGCGGATAAGCGACTTAACCATTTAAAGCCATCTTCTTGATAATCACGTAACTCTGTTTGTAAGGTTGAGGGAATCGTGGCGACAACATTGTCTAAGTCTTTTAATTTGTTGATGTGTTGTTGCCACTCGTCATCAACGGTTAGTTCGCCAACATCGGAGAAAAAGTCATCGAGCGCAAAGGCTGCCAGCCCATTGATTAAGGTGCCTTCGCTATTAGTTTCTGAATAACTACGAATAGCATCTAATTTTTTACGGAATTTATTGGTTAAAGAAACATACTCACCATCACCTAGCTCAATAAAACGTCCTTTTGATTTCTCCGAAAGCTCAAGTAGCTGACGTAGAGACAGCACAAGACCTGCATCGGTCTCGACTTTTCCGTCAAGTTGAAACCAGTCGCCGCTTTTATTAATGCTTAAACGCATATTGCCTGTGTCAAAGCGAGAGGAGACGCGCATGACTTCCCCTTCAGGCCAAGCGATAACGACATCATCACCTTGTTCACGTAGCTGTTCTAGCAACTCTAAACAGTCTTGTGGATCGTCAAGTAAATACTCATCTTCATATTCACCAATATCACCTAAGACGTTGCTGTGAAGTAGTAAATTATCGAGTTTTTGTTTTTCTAAGGCTAGGTCACGATGCGTTTTAAATGACTCTCCATTATGTTCAACTAATAGCTTTGCACGCCCTTGCCCAGGAGGATACAGAGGGCCATATTCACCAAAAGCTTGTACGCGTAATGTGGCGCGCAAACCTTCTTCATAGGGAAGTAAATTAGCATGAATGCGTGAATCAGCAGGCACTTGTGTTGCATCGCTAACACCTTCTAGATCAGACTGAATTTTGATCATGGGGGCTAGTGAGGTGAGCGTTTCGCGCAGGTTTTTCTCTGCATTTCGAGGAATTACTAAGCCATCGGAAAGAATCTCACTCAGACGATAGACTTGTTCATTTTTTTGATAAATACACAGGCGCGTTGGTGTCTCTTTATGAATAAGATAACGTGAGTCGCTATTGTCCTTATTAAAAGGAGGGTAAAAACTGATACGTAGATCATCGCCTTCTTCACTCACTAATAGCTCGAAGTCGCTTTGTGTTATTTCAATGGGTGCGCTACGCGCTTGATCCCAGTAGATAGCGGGATGGTCAACAAGAGCGACCCAGCCTATATTCATATCAATATAAAATTGCGCACCTTCTGAGGTGTAAGTGTCGTAGTTTGGTTGCTCGACAATGCAATCGCAGATTTTCAAATCATGCTGACTAAGCATAGGAAACTCGTTGCGCTCATTCACTAAGCGTTTTAAGGCAATATTTCGTCCCTTTGTCCATGCTCCTTTTTGAGACTTTTTCTGGACTTTAGGGGTGATGAAATATTCATTGTGACGGTCTTTATCTAAAATCCAGACCACACGTTCTTCGCTATCACCGCTGGTTTTAGTGGGTGTGCTCAGTCGATTAAGTGCGTTTAAGGCGCGTTCCCATTCGGCTTGTGGTTTAACTAATTTAAAGAGAGAGTGTGTTTCAAGTGCAAGATGCTGTTGTTCGGCTTCGGCTTGATAGCTATTACGAATGGCTTCATCTTCTGCAAATAGTGACAAAATAGTGGCGTATTCGGCGGCGAGCCATGCGTAGTTATTCTTTTTTATACGCAGGTATTGATGTTCTATGATGTCTACAATATCACTCGGTAGTGATTGGTTGAGCCAAAAAGTAATAAGTGCATAAAATAGGGGGGTAAAGGTATTTTCATGTAAATGGATAGGATCAACGGTAAAATTAAATAGCCCTGTTTCCAATGCCTCGCTATAAGCTGCCATCAAAGAATAATCAATATCAACTTCTACTTTCTTTAAGAAGAGTGTCGCTTTTTTAAGAGATTGGGCTTCGCCATGTGCAACCAAGGCTAGTAGATAGAACTTTTCTAATTCAGTATTAAAGATAATGACTTGATTTTTCTTTAAGTATTTTAGTTGTCGATAGTTTTCAACGGCATTTTCATATTGTGCTATACACGCCTCAGCATGACTGCCTTGGGTGTTTTTATCAATTAACTGGCGGGTACTATCAGCAACATGCCAAAAAACAGTCGCCAAGTTTAATTCTGTGGGCTTGGGAGAAAAGAGATCTTTTTGACCACTTAATATGCTATAAAACTCACGTACATCACCATTTTCCATGCTATCAGAATGATGACTAAGGCCGCGTTCATTCATTATTTTCCAGAGGTGGCTAATGTCATTTAGTTCAGATAATCCCGTGTAACTCAACTCATTGCAGGCAATAAAAAAGGTCTCATCATTTAGCAATGACAACATATCAACATCAATGGGGTCGCCAAACATAGCAGGGTAGAAACCAACGCTATTTAATATAGACTCAGAATACGTGTAGCGTGCATAGAGACTATCTAAGACCTCTTGCAATTTTTTATGATTGCCCAAAAACATATATAAGCGTGCATGAGCGATACCGTGTTCTACGCTTTGCCAAGCAAGAATGCCACTGTCTTCGCGTGGTGGGAAAGACTCGATGACTTGTTCTGCAATAACGGTAAAGTCACCATCTTGAATAGTGCGTTTTAGCAATGCGTTTTGTAAGTCAGAATGACAAGCATAGCGATTATTTTCTAGGTGTATCCACTCTAAATCCACCAGTTTTTTTAAATGAGGGCGAATAGAATTCATGTTGAAACTAAGTTCAGTTTCAGGGTCATCAATACCTATTCGGTGAGCGCAGATAGCCAGAGGCGTAGAGGCAACTGGAATATATATGATGGCGAGTATTTTTAGCATTGAGCTTTCTATATCTGTTAGCTGCTCAAATATTTCTGTATCAAATACCATTTTTGTTTGGCTCATAATGATTATGTTTTATGGAAAAATGTAGCGGGAGATTATATACGTTTAAGTTGTCTCTCGTCCCAACTAATATCCATTTATATTTTTTGTTACAGTGATAGTTACAAATAAAACGGGGAAAAATTAAGCTTTTTTATTGTTTTTTGTTATGCTAATTAACTGCTTAATCTAATAGATTGAAATTTGTTCATGGTAATGCTTTCTTTTTAATCTTATTCCTTAGTCCTTAAGGATAAAAAGAGAAGAAAATAATACCAAACGGGGATGTACAAATGCTAACAAAAAACAAAGAAGAGCTTTTCTTCCAGTACCTTGATTTTTTGCCAACACCTGCTTTAATTGCTAAAGAAGATAAAAGTCGTAAGAGTAGTAAGACCTTGTTTGTCAATAAAGCCTTTATTGAGAGTGTTGGCTATACTCTTGACGATATTCCAGATCACCTGAGTTTTATCTCTCGCGCTTATCCTGATGTCAATTACCGTCGAGAAGTGAGGCGAGATTGGCTCGAAAAAATTTCACACTTAAGTAAACATAAGGTCTCTTTAGTGCAACTCTGTTCTAAAGTTCTGTGTAAAGATCAACAATACCGTTGGTTTGAAATTCGCACTGAATTAAAAAGTACGATTGGTGATGGAATCGTGATTGTTTTATTTAACAATATAGACAAAGCGAAAAGCCAAGCTTTAGCGTTTGAAGAATTGTCACGTAAAGACCCACTAACAAAGCTCGCAAATCGTCGCTATTTTTTGCAATTATTAGCGCAGGAAAAAGACAATGTTAAACATAATAATATAAGCAATGACTCGTTTTCTTTAGTGATGGCAGACATTGATTTTTTTAAACATATCAATGATAACTTTGGGCATTCTTGCGGTGATTTTGTGATTGAAACAGTTGCTAAAATAATCAAGCAAAGCACACGCAAAGCGGATGTCGTTGCAAGGTGGGGAGGAGAAGAGTTTTTATTTTTACTTCCTAAAACCAATGTTACCGAAGCGCGTATTGTTGTAAAGAAAATAATGAAGCGTATACATGAGCATAAGTTTGAATGGGAGGGAAAGCCCTTTAATGTTTCACTTACCTATGGTGTTACAGCTTATCGGCAATCAGAAACTATCAAAGAAACCATCGAACGTGCGGATAAGTGCCTTTACCAAGGCAAAGAAAAGGGACGTGATTGCTTGGTAGCGGATGATTTGTTTGAAGCGTGGGGAACTTAGCGGTATTTATAATTTATCATAACGC
>CAZQTJ010000098.1:0-6864 GCA_964596035.1 uncultured Cocleimonas sp.
AAATAAAAATTCTGCGTTATAAGATCGGGAACTTATTTCGTGCTCATTCCTTAACCACCAATTTGCGCCATCACTTCAGCCGCAAAATCTTCTTGTTTTTTCTCGATACCTTCACCCACTTCGTAACGTACGAAACTAGCCACTTCTGCGCCAGCTCCCTCAAGCAACTTAGCAACAGTCGTATCAGAATCTTTAACAAAATCTTGACCTAGTAATGTAATTTCAGACAAGTATTTTTTAATACGACCTTCAACCATTTTTTCTATGATATTCGCTGGCTTTCCACTACCCTCTGCCTGAGCAACAAGAATCTCTTTTTCTTTTGCTAACTCTTCCGCAGGAACATCCGCTTCAGCAACACAAATAGGACGACTGGCAGCCACATGCATTGCAATATCTTTCCCTAGGCTTTCATCACCACCTGACATTGATACAGCAACACCAATACGAACACCATGATTATATGCGTATACTTGCCCCTCCTCCGAGGATAACAATTCAAAACGACGAATTTGGATATTTTCCCCAATTTTTGCCACTAAGTTGGCACGAACTTCTTCAACACTCTCGCCACTATCCAAAGGTAAAGCAGATAATGCCGCTATATCTGCTGGTTTATCCGCAAGAACACTTGCCGCAACAGCATCAACAAAACCAACAAAATTCTCATCTTTTGCAACGAAGTCTGTCTCGCAATTTACTTCCAGAATGGCGGCTTCTTTGCCATCATCAGAAATAACAATAACCACCTTTCCATCAGCAGCAACACGACTAGACTTTTTATCCGCTTTCGCAGCACCAGACTTGCGCATCACATCGATAGCAGCTTCCAAGTCACCATCCGTTTCAACAAGCACTTTTTTGCAGTCCATCATGCCCGCACCAGTACGCTCTCGTAACTCTTTTACCATTGCAGCTGTAATAGCCATATCTAATTATTTCCTAAACTTTTTTATGTGTATATTACGCCGTTAACAGAGACAAAAAAGACATTCATCAATTGATAGAGAGCACTCTCTTCAACTTGAAATTTTTATGTCTTAGACTATTAACTGACTAACTTGCTGACACTTTACCATTACCCAAGCAAGTCTTTAGAATGTATTTTCATGCAAAAAACTCACCCTCTCTAGTTTTTAAAGAGAGCAAGCTAAACACAAGATTAAACTGTACTTCAGTTTGTTACTTTGACTCTTCTGCCACCGCTGGAGCCGCTTCTTCTGCTTTTTCATCTACAGAAGCTGGCGCTTCAACCTTCGCTTCCTCCGCAGGCTTTTCTTCAACTGATTTTTCTTCAGTTTTAGGAGCAACTTGCTGAGTAGCAGCCTCCATATCTTCCGCAGTTTTTGCTGAACTTAGGTGACCATCAGCAATCGCATCAGCCATCGCCGTAGTATAAAGCTGAAGCGCACGAATCGCATCATCATTACCTGGGATAACATAATCAATATCCGCTTGAGAGTTATTTGTATCCACAATACCAATAATTGGAATACCTAATTTTCTAGCTTCTTTTACGGCAATATCCTCATGCCCAACATCAAGAATAAAGAGCGCATCTGGCAATGACTTCAGGTCTTTAATTCCACCTAATGTCTTTTCTAACTTTTCTTGCTCACGAGAGAGCATTAACGCTTCTTTCTTTCCAAGACGATCCATAGAGCCGTCTTGGTGCATTTTCTCTAGATCGTGTAAACGACGCACCGACTGCTTAACCGTCTTATAGTTTGTCAACATACCGCCTAACCAGCGGAAATTAACATATGGCATTTTACAACGCGTCGCCTCTTCTTTAACTGTATTTTGTGCAGCACGCTTAGTACCCACAAACATTACCTTGCCGCCCTTTGCTGCAATTTTACCTGCAAAATTCAAAGCATCGTTAAACATTGGCAATGTCTGCTCAAGGTTGATGATATGAATTTTATTACGCGCACCAAAAATGTACTCGGCCATTTTTGGATTCCAATAACGAGTCTGATGTCCGAAATGAACACCCGCCTCTAACATTTGACGCATTGTCACTTTTACCATGATATTTTCCTTTCTGGGTTAGACCTCCGCGTACCCCATTTAACAACCAACGGTTTAAGTTAGCACCCTGCTATATGTGTCGATACGCGTGTGAAATAGATAAATTCATCAAAATTAATGATTCATCTGTAATTTGCAAAATATTGCGCGCGCTTTATACCATAAATTATTCATTGAAACTACTTTCCTGTTATCATCCGCGCAATAATTTTTTAGACGATAATGAGAAACTCATGGCTATTAGCATAAAAAGTAAAGACCAAATAGATAAAATGCGCGTTGCAGGAAGGCTAGCTGCTGACGTCCTTGTGATGATAGAACCTCATGTTAAAGCAGGCGTCACAACGGATGAGCTTGATAAAATCTGCCATGATTATATTATTGATGAGCAACAAGCTATTCCTGCTCCGCTAAATTATCACGGATTCCCAAAATCTATTTGCACTTCTGTTAATCACCAAGTCTGTCATGGCATTCCTAGCTCAAAGAAGCTTAAAAAGGGAGATATTATTAATATCGACATTACCGTGATCAAAGATGGATTTCATGGCGACACCAGTAAAATGTTTTTTGTTGGCAAACCAAACGTTGCTGCTAAACGTGTTTGTGATATCGCTCAAAAATCCTTATACATAGGCATCAACATGGTAAAACCAGGAATGCATTTAGGAGATATTGGTCATGCCATTCAAACTTTTGCTGAATCACAGTATTGCTCTGTTGTCCGCGAGTATTGTGGTCACGGCATAGGCGAGAAATTCCATGAAGAACCTCAAGTTTTACATTATGGAAAAGCGGGAACAGGCGTAGTGCTAAAAGAAGGTATGACTTTCACAATAGAGCCAATGATCAATACGGGCAAGCGCCATATAAAGCAGCTTCCAGACAAGTGGACTGTTGTGACAAAAGATCACTCTTTATCAGCACAATGGGAGCACACGCTGCTTGTCACAAAAACGGGTGTTGAGATTTTAACGCTAAGAGACGAAGAAAGCCTTCCTTCTGCTGAAACTTAAACCAAAAAATGAATAAATGAATTATTTTCATTCTCAATGAAATCTATAACCACACTGCTTAAACAGCATAAAATTCAGCCATACATCATCGCTATGCTTGACTCAAATACAGGAATGCTATAAATTTCCTCGCAGGCTGGCTGATCGTTTGTGATCGCTTTTTCATACAGCCCACACCTATTAGGGTGTTTAGATGTCAAAAAAATTATAACTGGGGTTATAGACATCTTAGAATTTATCTGTAAAGCTTTGGTTTTAAACCCAATTATTTATTCATCAGAAGCTTTTTCTTAAAACTTATATTCACGACCCATGACTCGACATACGCATGTGAGCTTGGGGGAGCCTACCTTTGTCATTTTCAGAATTAAAACTACAAGAAGACTTTGTTACTTCTATTGAAGAAGCAGGCTATCAGTCACCAACCGAGCTACAGTCTCGGCTTATCCCGTTAATTGCCGACAGAAAAGATGTACTTATCTGGAGTCAAACAGCAGCGGGTAAAACAGGTGCATTCCTAATACCTGCGATCAACTATATTCTTGCCCACCCTGTTGAAGAAAAACGAGGCGCACGTATTTTAATATTAACGTCTCGTCGCGACAGAGTAAGCCAAATAAACTACACCCTGAAACGTCTCACGCATAGTCATAATATGCGCTTTGGTTTTGTTGTAAGTGGCAGACCTTACCAACCCCAAATGCGCCTTATGCGTCGCCCTCTTGACCTTATGATCGCAACACCAGGACGACTGAATGACTTAATAGACAATAACAAGGCCGACTTCTCAAAACTTGAAATGCTGATCGTAGATGATTTAACTACCATCTACCATAAAAGCATGCAAACCTTGCTAAACAAAATTCTTAAACAAACAAGTGATAACTGCCCAACTATCGCTTTCATTCGAGATGACAAGGAAGTAAGCCCTTACGTTCGCAACTTATTCCCCAATGCTGAAGAAATAGAAGTTGCTGAAGAAGAAAACAAACCCCGTCTGCCTGCTCGAAAAAAGCAAGAAAAGAAAAAGCAAGCGGTAAAAAAGCCTAAAAAACAACAAAATACAACTCACAAACGAAACCATAAAGTCGAACTTCCGAATACCCCGCACATCGTCCATGTTACGGATGACTATACTCACAAGATCGCATTAATGGATCACTTACTTGATGAGTTCGCGGGAGAACCGACGATTATTCATACGTCAACGCAGAAATCTGCCGAAAAACTATTAGACAACCTTGCTAATCATGGGCATATCGCAGAGCTTGCGAAAAACTTATCATCCGAAGAAATGCTATCGCCCGACAATGCGACACTTATTATCAGCGACCAATGCAATGTGACTCCTCCAGAGTCCTGCTCACAACATTTACTTCATTTCGAACTACCTTATAAAATAGAAAAATATCAGGAAAGACTCAAAAAACATCCAAATGATCGTAATGAAGCTGCCATTATTCTTGCCGATGGGCGTGATTACAACACCTTAAAAACAATAGAAAAAACGCTAGGAAAACCATTAGAACAACAGGTTGTTCCTGGACTAGAACCATTAAAGCCTTTTGTTTCTCAACCGTCAAATCATCAAAAGAGCCATAATAAAGACAAGAAAATAAATCCTCGACAAGGGAGGAATAAGAATACACGCAATAAACCTCAAGAAAAAAGCAAAAAGCGTGTACGCAAAGGTCCGCACGGGCGACTAGATGGCGGTGCTCAGCGTAAACGCAAACATTTACGTAAACCAACAAAACCTAAAAGTGACGACTGGCAGTCTGATTTTGCAGAACCAAAAGAGCGCACTGCTACTCCTGCTAAACGCGTTGTTATTCGTTATAAAGACAGCAAACGTAGTCTATTGAAATAACAGCTACTTTCATCCTGAAAAATGGTGCAGAATGAAGGCTTAATATCCTGAGTCCTTAGCAATAATATTTTAACTCGCCCGAACAAACCCTATTATTTATGGCATCAAAACATAAATCCAATATTAGCTGGTCAAGCATTCTATTAGCCATATTACTCATTGCTGCTGTTGCTAGTGTTGCCTGGGTTCTTTCTGATATAGCTAAAACTATCCCACCTACAAAAAACGCCGAAAAACAAACAGAAACATCAAATATTGCCTCCCTAGAAGACCTATCTAACTCTCTAGTGAATAAATTCACACCCAAAAACACGCCTAAAAAAGAACAACAAAATGTATTACAAGCCGTAAAAAACACGCTTTATCACTTGCAAGATACTAACAACCATCAAGCACTACAAAACCTACAAGAACTAGCACTTAGTAATGCAATCAATAATTTAAGCAATGCACTAAAAACAGAAGAAAACCCACGTGAAGCCGCTAAAACATGGATTGATATTGGCAATTTACAGCAACTCCAATCATCACAACTCGCCTTATACGCTTACAAAAAAGCCAGCAAATTAGATAATAGCAATATTAATGCATGGAATAGGCTCGGTCATTATTATCGACAACAACAAAAATTCTCTTTAGCTGAAAATGCTTATACCCACGTTTTACAATCATCAAACAAGACGACAAAAGCACTTGCCCATACGAATTTTGGCTTATTATATCAAGCACAATCCAAATTTAATGAGGCTGAAACCGCCTATTTAAAAGCACTTGAAATTAATCACACACAGAACGATATCGCCAGTCTTGCGTCTAACAGCGAAAATCTTGCCATTATTTACAAGAAAAAGAATAATTTTGACACGTCTGAAAAGTATTATTTAAACGCACTCTCTCATTACCAAACACTGCGACAACATAGTCAAATCGCTAATATCCAAATATCTCTAGCAAACCTCTATCAGCAACAGCATAAATTTGAGGATGCTAAACAACACTATCAAACCGCATTAAATATTTACCTGAAAAACAATAATAAACGAAAAATAGCCAGTATTTACAGCAACCTTGGCATAATCTATCAACAGCAAAACCAAGCAAGCAAAGCCAAGTCTCTATTTGATAAATCGCTTAAAATCAACCAAGAAATTAAGTCACAACAAGGTATTGCAGAGCAATACGGAAACCTTGGTATATTGTATCGCTCGCAAAAAAACTTCTCCGAATCCGAGTTATCACACCTCGCATCCCTAAAAATTTACCAAGCATTATCACATACTGAAGGGATTTCCCAACAACAAACCAACCTTGGTTTTCTTTATCAAGCATGGAATCAAACAGATAAAGCCTGCGAATACTGGCAAAAAAGCCAAGATACCCTTACACACACCCAAAATACAAACCGTATTAAACGTATTAAAACGTTGGTTGAAAAACACTGTCCAACAAAAAACAAGGAAAGATTATCCCCCTCACACACCCTATAGTTAAAAACTATCAAAAGAATCCAAATAACTTATGGATAAAATATTTTTATGATGTATACTAATTAAACAAATGATTAGTAGGGGACTAACTTATGAAAAAACAAAATAAAAAACGCATCGCATTCATTTCATTCTTAATGTTTGGGGCTTTATTCTGCTCAATTATGGTTGCTGCAACCAAACTAATGGGGGCTGACGAATATACAGGAATGTTTGCAATAGCAGCTGTTGGATTCGCTATTGTTACATTACCTGTCTCCGTTATCACACATACAAATGCGAATAAAACCACGGTTAGCCGTGTTGATTTATTACGCCAACGATTTTTAGAGGAAAAATCTTAGCGATTAAATTTACTAATCGCCCCAAAAAAGCCCCACGAAATTATTTTCATGGGGCTTTTTTTTGATGACCAACGCAACTGGAAAACAGCCAAATACCCAACACGATTTTATAA